>JAJNDI010000009.1 GCA_021156325.1 Gammaproteobacteria bacterium | reverse complement strand
ATGACTGGCAGAAACTAATTTTTTAAGATCAACGCCCGTTTTAATTTGTAAACCTTCTAATAGATAGACTAAGTCTTCAGTAGCCAAATTGCCAGCAGCCCCTTTGGCATAAGGGCAGCCGCCCAAGCCGCCGACTGCGGAATCCACAACGGCAATTCCATATTGCAAAGCAGTATAAACATTCGCAATCGCTTGTCCGTAAGTGTCATGAAAATGCACGGCACAATGGCTAACATCGACTTCAGCTAAAACCGCATCCAGCAATCTTTTAACGTGGTAAGGTGTTCCCACGCCTATCGTATCGGCAAGAGAGACTTCATAACAACCCATTTCAATTAATTGTTTAGCAACAGGTGTTAGCGTTTGTGGCAAAACAGTTCCTTCATAAGGACACGCGATCGCACAAGATAAATAAGCACGAACAGGGATCAGAGCTCTTTTAGCCAGTTGTAAAATATTCTCTGTGCGTTTCAATCCTTCATTAATAGAACAATGCGTATTACGTTGTGAAAAAGTTTCAGACGCTGCATTGAGTACTGCAATGTGTTTAACCCCTAAATCAATAGCTTTTTTCATGGCTTCAGGGGTGGGAATGATCACGGGATAATCCAGGTCAGATTGATGAGGTAATTGAGAGAGAAGTAGCTCATGATCGGCTAATTGAGGGATCAAATTAGGCAGGGAGAAACTCGTTACTTCGATAGTTTTTAAACCAGCTTCAACGAGTTTTTCAATCAAGCGTAATTTAAGAGAAGTGTCCAGAATTATCTTTTCATTTTGTAATCCATCGCGAGGACCTACTTCAACAATCTTAATGCAGCTTGGCAGACTCATTGACTTTCTCCTACCCTCTGAAGTTTTAGCAACTCACTGTCTTTTTGTACATGATCACCTCTTTTGCAGTGAAGCGAAGTAACGATACCCTCATAAGGCGCAAGCAAGGTATGTTCCATTTTCATTGCTTCCAGGACAAGCAAAGGCTCATCTTGTTTCACTCTGGTATTGGGCGATACCAAGAGCTCCACAATAACACCCGGCATCGGCGCTGTTAATTGGCCTTTAGAGAGAGTAGAGGTTGTGTGATGGAATGCAGTGTCAACTACTGTCAAAGTGATATTATCCGTGTCACTTAAGACAAAGCAGTGATGATGTTGCAGGATAATAACCGCTTGCCAGTGAATGTTTTCTGTTTTTAATGTGATCTGATTTTTTATGATGCTGATCTCATCACAAGATAACGTAATTTTTTCTGACAACTTCGCACAATCCAGGGTAATTTCTTTGTGATTTGATGTAATTCCTATAGAGATAGTTTTTTCACCCTCAAGAAATGAAAGGGTATAGCGGCTATTGCCTAGCAAACGCCATCCTGAGCTATTTTTCCAAGGATCACACTGACAGGTTTCTTCATCATTATCATCATCATGAAAGTGATGATACAACGCAGCTAAAGCTAGGAGTTTAAAGGATAGGTTTTTTTCTTCAGTCCATTGAGTAAGGTGATTTTCAATGTATTGTGTCGATAAGTTGGGCGTTTTGAAATCAGGAGATTGCAACACCTTTTTTAAAAAAGCAATATTAGTGTCAATACCAGCGATGTGATATTCATTTAAAGCTATCCATAATTGCTCGATCGCTTGTTCACGCGTTTGGCCATGAACTATGAGTTTAGCCAGCATCGGATCGTAGTAAGAACTGATGGTATCGTTTTCACGAATACTGCTATCGAGACGCAACGTCCTAGATTGAGGAGGTTCTTTCAAATAAACTATTTTTCCGATAGAAGGCATAAAGGCATTGTTCGGATCTTCTGCATAAATACGTGCTTCGATCGCATGGCCTTGGATCGGGATTTGTTCCTGCCGTAATGGCAGCGGTTGATTGGCAGCGATAAGTAATTGCCAATGAACCAAATCAATACCCGTTATCATTTCAGTGACAGCATGTTCGACTTGAAGCCGTGTATTCATTTCCATGAAATACACTTTTTCTGCTTTATCTACTAAAAATTCTACGGTACCAACACCTAAATACTTCACTTCACGAGCCGTGTTACATGCCATAGAACTTAACTGTTCACGGACCCTTGTCGAAAGGGCCGGAGCAGGTGCTTCTTCAATAATCTTTTGCTGTCTTCGCTGCATTGAACAATCTCTTTCAAAAAGATGAAGCACATTACCGTGTGTATCAGCAGCAATTTGGATCTCGACATGCCTTGGATCAATAAAATACTTTTCCAGCAAGACAGTATCGTTATCAAAGCTCGATTTAGCTTCCCGTTTTGCAGAAGAAAGGGCGGAAAGAAAATCCCCTTCCTCGTGTATCACCCGCATCCCGCGGCCTCCGCCGCCACTGCTTGCTTTGATCAAAACAGGAAAGCCTATTTTTTTAGCTTCTTTTAATAAGTGGTGAGGATCTTGATTAGCCCCATAATAACCTGGAATTTGAGCCACCTGAGCTTTTTCAAGCAACTGTTTGGCATGGGTTTTAGATCCCATGGCTTTAATGGTCGAAGGTTTTGGGCCAATAAAAACAATACCAGCCTCAATACACTTTTTGGCAAAATCAGCATTTTCAGATAGAAATCCATATCCCGGGTGAATCGCTTTAGCTTGATGTCGTAAGGCTATTTCAATGATTTTATCTTGCTGAAGATAAGAGGCTTGGCTCGAGGCGCCCCCAACACAATAAGCACTGTCAGCGAGGGCAACATGTTTAGCGGCTTTATCTACCGTAGAATAAATTGCTATGCAATGAATACCCAGCGGTTGAGCGCTTTGCATAATACGGCAGGCGATTTCCCCTCGATTGGCAATTAACACCTTCTTAAACATGGGTTAGGTTTTCCAATCGGGTTTTCGTTTTTCCAGGAAAGCAGAAAGTCCTTCTTGTGCTTCAGGGGTTACTCGAACCGCAGCGATAGCATTGGCTGTTTTAGCAATGAGTTTTGGGGTGAGGATTTTGTGAGCTACATCAGTAATTAAGGTTTTGACAGCTCGCATTGCAGCAGGGCTATTGTTAAGCAGCATTTGTAAAAAAGCAGAAGCTTTATCTTGAAAGAGATGGTGGGAGATAACTTCATGTACCAAGCCAATTTGTTTTGCCGATATTGCTTCTATCATTTCAGCACTTAATAAATAACGGCGTGTATGACGTTCTCCTATGGCACGAATAACATACGGCACGATAGTCGCAGGTATTAACCCTAATTTAACTTCCGAGAAACGAAAAGCCGCTTTATCGCTCGCCAAAGCAATATCGCATGCCGTTACTAAACCGATGCCGCCGCCCAAACAATGACCTTGTACCAGTGCAATAGTGGGTTGAGGTAAGTGATATAAGCGAAAAAATACATCAGCCAGTAATGCGGCATCTTTTTTATTTTGTTTTGGCGTATAATGAAGGCTTGACTGCATCCACTTCAAATCAGCGCCTGCACAAAAAGACTCGCCTTTGGCTTCAATTACCACTAATTTATAAGAGGCTTTTTCACAATGTGCCAACATTTGATTTAAGAGAGATAACATTTCTACATTCAATGCATTGTGCTTTTCAACACGCTGCAATACGATGCGGGCGATGCCCTGGTTGTCTTCGCGTAGAACAATAGGTTCGGTATTCATAGTCTCTCTTACATTCGAAACACGCCGTAACGTGTCTTTTTTATCACTGCATTTAAAGCCGCTGAAATAGCCAACCCTAGAATAGTGCGTGTCTCTTTGGGGTCAATGATACCGTCATCCCACAGGCGGGCGCTGGCATAATAAGGATTTCCTTGTTCTTCATATTGCTTCAAGATAGGCTCTTTTAATGCCGCTTCTTCTTTTTCTGTCCATTTCTCATGCTGAGCGGCTTTTTTATCACGGGCTACTTGTGCCATTACATTAGCTGCTTGTTCACCTCCCATCACCGAAATCCGGGCATTTGGCCACATCCATAAAAAGCGCGGGTTATATGCTCTGCCGCACATAGCATAATTACCGGCGCCAAAACTGCCGCCCACAATCACTGTAAATTTAGGTACAGTAGCACAAGAAACTGCTGTTACCATTTTAGCGCCGTGTTTAGCGATCCCTTCTGCTTCATATTGACTGCCGACCATAAAGCCTGTGATATTTTGCAAAAAGACCAGCGGGATCTGGCGTTGATTGCACAATTGAATAAAGTGTGTGCCTTTGAGCGCCGATTCTGAAAATAAAATACCGTTATTGGCAACGATTCCAACAGGATAACCGTGCAAATGAGCAAAACCACAAACGAGCGTTGTTCCATATAACGCTTTAAATTCATCAAATTCTGATCCATCTACTAAACGCGCAATGATTTCCCTGCAATCATAAGGTTTACGGGGGTTTTTTTCGACAATACCGTATAATTCTTCGGTCGAGTAAAGCGGCGCTTTAGGTTTTTGAACAGCCAGCGTAATCTTTTTACGGCGATTAAGATTGGCCACAGCAAGGCGCGCTAATTGCAAAGCATGGTTGTCATTATCGGCGTAATAATCGGCAACCCCGGAGATTTTGCAATGCACATCAGCGCCGCCTAAGGCTTCAGCTGAAATACTTTCACCCGTAGCGGCTTTTACAAGCGGCGGGCCGCCTAAGAAAATACTCGCTTGGTTTTTCACCATGATACTGACATCAGCCATTGCTGGCACATAAGCGCCGCCTGCTGTACACGATCCCATCACAACGGCAATTTGCGGGATCCCGGCTGCCGAGAGATTGGCTTGATTATAAAAGATGCGGCCAAAGTGATATTGATCAGGAAAAACTTCATCTTGTTTTGGCAAAAAAGCACCGCCGGAATCAACGAGATATAAACAAGGCAGATTATTTTGTAGGGCGATTTCTTGAGCCCGCAAATGTTTTTTCACCGATATTGGAAAATAAGTACCTCCTTTTACGGTGACATCGTTAATGACGATCATACATTCTTGACCTGAAACACGCCCGATGCCTGTGATAACCCCCGCTGCAGGAACAGACTCTTCATAAACTTGATGGGCTGCCAGGGGGGATAATTCTAAAAAAGGGCTACCGGGATCCAGCAATTGATTTAAGCGTTCACGGGCTAGGAGTTTGCCGCGTTCCTGTTGCTTTTTTGAGGCACTCTCACCGCCGCCTTTTTCAACATCGTTGAGTGTTGCACGAAGCGCTGCCACCAAATATTCCATTTCTTTTTGATTTTGTAGAAAGTTATCAGACTGTGTATCGATAGTAGAAGTTAATATCGTCATCTATTTGCCTATATTTTATATCTCTCCTTCTCGCCAAGCGGGAGAGAGTCACCGCGTAGCGGTGGGAAGAGGGCGCTGTGCCGCCGCAGAAACGTTATTATAGCCCTTGAGAGAGGCGCATTAAAAGGGTATTTATCGCACGCAGCCGTGCCTCAATGCTTAAGTCTTTATCAAAGTGATAACGTAACTGTGTTCCCCTCAACAGTTGATAGCGGGCAGGCTCGTTTTGAATGAGTTTGATGATCAAGGTGGGATCAACCGCTGGTCTATCGATGAATTCTAACTTGCAGGTGCTGGCATCGGCATCGATCTTTTTGATCCCTAACGGCAGCGCCTGCAATTTAAGGGCTGTGAGGGTAAATAAATGTTGAGTAGGCGCTTTTAGCAAGCCAAAACGGTCGATCATTTCGGCTTGTAAAGACTCCAGCTCATTTTCAGAAGCCGCATTAGCAATACGTTTGTAAAGAATTAAGCGGGAATGCACATCAGGGAGATAATCTTCTGGAATCAATGCAGGTATACGTAAATTTACTTCACAAGTGGTGTGAGACAAGGCGATTTCATCGAGCGTTTCGCCTCTTTCTAAAGTTTTTACCGCTTTTTCCAGTAATTCGGTATACAAACTAAAGCCAATTGCCTGAATTTGTCCGCTTTGGTCTTCTCCTAATAATTCGCCTGCCCCGCGAATTTCCAAATCATGTGTTGCTAACATAAAGCCTGCCCCCAATTCTTCCAGTGAAGCGATGGCTTCCAGGCGTTTTTCAGCATCTTTGGTAGCGGCTTTTTCACCGTGAGTTAAGAGATAGGCATAAGCCTGATGGTGAGATCGCCCTACGCGGCCGCGCAATTGATGTAGTTGTGCAAGTCCAAAGTGATCGGCTTTATCAATGATAATTGTGTTAGCCGTGGGGATATCAATGCCGGTTTCAATAATCGTTGTGCAGATCAAGACATTATAGTGATGATGATAGAATTCAGACATAATGCGCTCTAATTCTCGTTCTCGCAATTGTCCATGTGCAATGGCAATCTTGGCTTCGGGTAAAGCAGTTTTTATTTTTTCTGCCGCCTGTTGAATTGTTTGTATATTGTTATGTATAAAATACACCTGACCGCCGCGTAGAATTTCACGCTGAATAGCTTCAGTGATTAACGTCAGGTTGTATTGCCGCACAAAGGTTTTAATGGACAAGCGTTTAGCAGGCGGTGTGGCAATGATAGATAAATCACGAACGCTGTTCATGGCCATATTGAGGGTCCGTGGAATAGGGGTTGCGGTTAATGCCAGAATATCGACTTCGGCCCGCAATGATTTTAAATATTCCTTTTGTCTTACGCCAAAACGGTGTTCTTCATCAATAATCACTAAGCCTAATGCGTGGAACCTAATACGTTTTTGAATGAGTTTATGAGTGCCAATGATAATATCGATCTTGCCTTTAGCCAGTTCATCTAATACGAGAGATTGCTCTTTTGCCGTTTTAAAACGTGATAATACTTCAATCCTTACGGGCCAATCGGCAAAGCGGTCGCAAAAATTTTGATAATGTTGTTGGGCAAGCAAGGTTGTAGGTACTAAAATAGCGGCTTGTTTTCCTGATTGTACGGCAACAAAAGTTGCCCGCATGGCGACTTCTGTTTTACCAAAGCCCACATCTCCGCAAATAAGCCTATCCATGCTTTGTGTTGAACACATATCGTTTAAAGTAGCGCTAATCGCTTGAGTTTGATCAGGCGTTTCCTCAAAGGGAAATGCATTAGCAAATAGTTGGTAATCTTCATTGGGCGTTTGAAAAGCAACCCCCCTTGCTGCTTTGCGTTTAGCATAGATAGATAATAATTCTGCTGCTACATCTCTTATTTTTTGACTGGCTTCGCGTTTTATCTTAGCCCAGTGATCAGTACCTAATTTATTCAAAGGAGCATGTTCTGCATCAACGCCGCTGTAACGGTTGATAAGATGTAGTGAAGAAACCGGCACATAGAGTTTGTCTTCATTGGCATAGGCAATGGTCAGAAATTCATTATCGATATTATCCAGCTGTAAATGCTGCAATCCCAGATAACGGCCTACGCCATGATCGATATGTACGACTGGATCGCCTATTTGCAATTCACTAAGATTTCGGATGATAGTATCCGGATCAGCAGCACGCTGTTGTGTTTTGCTTCTTGTAATATGTTCACCCATTAATTGTGATTCTGCGATCACAATTAATTTGGCTTGGCTTAAGATAAAGCCTTCTACGAGAGGGGCAACCGTGATGCAAAGCGTTTCTTTGCTTTCTTGATAAAATGAGTTCCAGCTCTCAAGCGTTTTGGGATAAATGCCGGCATTGTGTAATAAATTCAACAGAATTTCTCGTCTGCCGGCTGTTTCTGCACAAATCAAAATTCGATAATCGCGAGACTCAAATGAAACCAGATAATCGATGAATTTTTTTAAAGGTTGTTTGAGTTTATGGTCGAGCGCCAGAGAGATACCGGCTTCAACGGGCAAAGTGATTAAGTGTTTTTGATGGGAAAGAGCATCATAATGCAAATGAATGCGGGGGTAAGATTTTAAAATGCTGTTTAATTGATCAGGCGGAATAAAAACCGCGGCAGGCGCTAATAATGGCCTTGTAATATCATACCGGTATTGCTCATAGCGAGCATTAACTTCTCCCCAGAAGTGTTTGCTATTATCAACTGTGTTGCCGCAGAAAATACAGAGACTATTGTCAGCAATATAATCAAAAAAACTTGCCATGGGATTAAAGAATAACGGCAAATAATATTCGATCCCTTGTGGAAAAATGCCTTCACTGACTTGTTGATATAAAGGGCAATCCAACGGGTTGCCGCTAAATTCAGCACGCCATTGCTCGCGAAAATGGGTAATGGCTTCCTCTTGGGTTGGAAATTCTTTAGCGGGCATTAATGAAATCGCCTCGATTTTTTCATCGGATAATTGCGTGTCGGGGTCAAATGAGCGGATAGAATGAATGTCATCATCGAATAGCTCGATTCGATAAGGGCTTCTGCTACCCATGGGAAATAAATCCAGGATAGCGCCTCGAATCGTAAACTCCCCGGGACTAAATACCGTTGAAACATAGCGATAAGCGCATAAAGTCAATCGTTTTCGCATTTCGATCAGGTTGAGTTTGTCGCCCAGTTTCAAATTAAAGGTTTGGCCGCTGATATGCATTGGTGGAGCTAAACGCTGCATCAAGGTGGGAATAGAGATAATCACAATGCCTTCAGTAAGCGTTAATAATTTTGAAAGAACATCCATACGTTCTGATAAAGTCTGTTGATTGGGTGAAAAGCTATCATAAGGGAGGGTTTCATAATCTGGCAAATACAATATGGGAAGTGGTTTTTCAAGAAAGAAGGGCAGCGATTCATTTAAGGTGCTGGCTGCTGCATTATCAGGCACAATAACAACAATAGGCGATCGCTGTTGTAGCGCCAGTTCTGCGATAAGAAAAGCTGCACTGTTATGGTGAAAAACACCCCAATGGACGATTTCATCAGTATGAGGGATGGGTGTGTTGATTAATGAATAGGATTTCATGAGCGGCATATACCAGAGGAAGTGATGAGCTCGGAATGACAATAATTTTCAAGAGCTGCCTTAAAGGCACGAAAATCAGATGTGAAAGTTTTTTTAGAGATACACGTTAAAAAAATCAATCTGGCTTGCTCAAAGGCCTTGGTTCCATAATGGAATAATACGCTTTCAGTATTAATGGCCGGATCGAACTTTAATTCATGACGTAAAATACTGGTATCATTGCTATTAACTGCTTTTATTAAAGTTTCCAATAATTTTTGGCTTTCTGGTTTTCCTAAAAGTTCAAAAAGGTATTCAAAAACTTTCGTTTTATCAGGCTCTCGAAATGCAGCTTGGGCATAGCAGGCCGTTTTTTTTACCAATGAAAATGAACGAGGTGAAATTATTGGGGCATGTGTTGCAGGTGATGTTAGGCGATGTCTTTTAGGTGCTGATCCAGCATTATTATTTTCATTTTCTCGGTTTCTTTTTAAATCAGAAGTTAACGTTTTTTGAGGGGGCTTTGCAAACATCAGTGAACTTATGTTACCTATGCTATTGGTTCGTACCAGTTTATTAGGAGGAAGAGCGGCATTCTTTTGCGGGAGTGGCTTTGAAAACATCAGTGAACTTATGTTACCTATGCTATTGGTTCTTACCAGTTTATTACGAGGGGGGATGACATTCTCTTTATTTAAATTTACGTTCGGTTTTTTTGGTTTTTCTTCTTCGATATTATTGATATAACCTTGCAAACATTTTTGAGCAACCATACCTATATGGTTTCCCACAATATTGGGCGGATTTACTTTTTCTTCTTTTCTTGTATTAATGGCAACGACAAGCGCGTTGATGATTTCTTCCATATCTCGATAATATTGAACAAGAGATAGATCTCTTATTTCGTGGGCTGTTGCCAGACAATAGGGCAAGTCTTTATACATACGGAATTTTTTCAGCAAACGCTCGAGATCATCCAAATGCATAAATACCCTGCCAATTATTATTATCGAGATTGTGCCAAATCTTCTAACATGACTTTCAAAAACCGCGCTGCTTCACCCCCTGTACAAGCACGGTGGTCCACCGTAAGGGATAGCGGCAGCAAGCGCTGTTTTTCAACGTCCCCATTATCGGCTAATTGAAGGGCTTGGTAAATACGCCCTGTGCCGATAATAGCAACAGTAGGGGGTACAACAACGGGTGTCGCATATCGGCCGGCAAAAACACCAAAGTTAGATAAAGTAATAGTCGGATCTCGTAATAATTCAGGTGCGATCGTTCTTGATTTCACTGCTTCTTTGAAGTGATTGATTTGGTTTCGAATGGTTTCTGGCGTTAAGGTTTGTAAATCGCGTAAAACGGGTACAAACAAACCATCATCGGAATCCATGGCAATACCCAAATGAATAGTGTTATGGCAGCGGCGAGACAAGGTTTTTCCATCAAACCATGCATTTAAAGCGGGTTCTTTTTGGCAAGCAGCCACAATAGCCTGAATAACCCGTAAAGTGATATCTGTACCTTTTTGCCAGGCGCTTAAATTAGCATCATCCCCTAACGTCACTGGACAAACTTCTGTTTGCGATAACTTCATGGCTTGAGCCATTGCACGGCGCACGCCTTTAATGGGTTCAAAACCTTCTGGAGGAATAGCTTTTTGACCCGAGGTTAAATTTGCTGAATGGGTACTTCGTTTGACATCTTCGCTCGTTATCATTCCATTATTGCCTGTACCTTGTACCGTACTGAGATCAACCCCTAATTGACTTGCCAAGAGTCGTACAGCGGGTAAAATTTTTAAAGCGTTGGTGTGCAGTTCCGGTTTGTTGAGGGTGCTTTTATCAGAAATTAGCGCGCAAGAAGAATCTTCTATTTTGTTTATGGCTTCTGTATCACTGAGATAACCCACTAGCGGATCACCGGTAGAGATAATATCCCCGGGTTGCCCAAACAATTTTTCAATGGTGCCGCTAAACGGCGCAGGTACCTCGACAACGGCTTTGGCTGTTTCCATTGAAACCAATACGGTATCTTGTCTGATGTTGTCGCCTACTGAGACATGCCATTCGTGGATTTCAGCTTCGGGGATCCCTTCGCCCAGATCCGGTAATTTAAATAGGTTCATTTATAACTCCTTAATGCGGCGCTTATGTGTTTAAAACTTTGTAGCAAGTCTTTCTTGTGTAATACGATCAGCAATAATGTCGGTGGGCTCATTCATTTCAGCTGCTTGCTTAAAAATATTTAATAAAACATCGTGAATATGAGCAATCTTCTCGATTGCTTCTTCATGCGATGACGAAAAATGTTGTGCACACACATGAATAAGACCGCCGCAAAAGTCATGTATTAATTTATACACTCCTTTTGCTTGCACGCTTGCCGCCTCGCCTACATTCCAATCGCTTTGAGTATATTTTAGTTCATGGGGGCGGTTTGGCGGCCATCATAAGTGAAAATGCCGATGAGACCAACTCATAATATTGATTTTGTCTAATCTTTAATCAGATATATTGGTCTATAGGCACCCAATAGACTTTTTTAGAGGGATTGCCTAGACTGTGAAAAACGGGTTTATACTGTAGTGGAAAGGAAAAAGAGAGTGAAAAAAATTCAGATTACGCTCATATTGGTATTATCCTTTTTTTATTCAGTTATCCTCAGCGCCCAACCTGCCGCGACTGGCACTTGGCCGTCCCTGAATACCATCACTTATCAAGTGGTTCAAGAAGGATGGGCTAATAGTCAAACTGCAGAAGTCACAGTTGCTATCGATGGCAATCTTGATCAGGCAAAGCTTGATCGGATCCAACAAGATATTCAAACTAAACTGCAGCAAGTTGCACTGAATGTGGATTGGCGTATTACTGTTTTTCAACGCGATAAAAGTAATTCAGGTTTGGAACAAGTTCATGTAGAAGCATCAGCACGGCTGCCTTTGGCCGCTTTAGGCAGTATTCGCGCGGCGGCTAAAAAAGTGAGTGTGCAAGGTGAAACCTTCACCGTGCAGAATATCGATTATTCTCCCAGCACCGCTGAGATTGAAGCCGTACATGCTGACTTACGTAATAGTATTTATGCAGAAGTTAAACCGGAATTGGCAAGGCTTTCTAAACTCTACCCTGATCAGTCTTATTATTTGCATCAAATCGATTTCAATACGGTTTTAAGTGCCCCCAGTCCGCGAATGATGTTGGCAACAGCTACTCCTCAAGCAGAAGCAGGCGGTGCTAATGATTTGCTGAGTCAACGAATCGTAGAAACAGCAACCGTAGTACTGGCTTCTAACTCAGCTCAAATCCAATCACGAGAAAAGAGTGACACTACCTCTGCTCTTCCCTAAAACAACTATTATTGGACATCGCGGCGTAGCGAGTTTAGCGCCCGAGAATACACTTGCAGGTTTTCAGCGAGCGGCGCAGTTGGGTTGCCGCTGGGTTGAATTTGATGTAAACATTACTTCTGATCGAGTGCCGGTTTTGTTACACGACACTTCCTTGCTGCGTACAACAGGCCACGCGCTTGAAATTGAGAAAGTGAGCCTAGCACAATTGCAATCCTGCGAGGCGGGTGCGTGGTTTTCACCGGATTATCGCGGAGAAAAGATCCCTACTTTGCAAGAAACATTAACCATTTTAGAGCATTATAAACTGTCTGCAAACCTTGAAATTAAACCTACAAAAGGGCGTGAACTTGAAACTGTCAGAGCAATTATTGATTGTTTAAATGATCATGGGAAATCATTGAACTCATTAGTTTTATCAAGCTTTTCAGAAGTGGTAAATGAAGAATTAGTTCGTCTATCTTTGCCTTATTTACACGCATGGTTAACCGCAGTATGGCATGAAGATTGGCAAGATAAAGTAAAAGCTTATCAATGTGTAGGCGTTCATATTGCACAGCATCATTTAACTGAACCTCGTATCCATGCCTTCCAAGAAGCAGGTCTTTATGTATTAGCTTATACGGTGAATGATGTGAAGCGGGCGAGAGAACTCATCGATTGGGGGGTAAATGGGGTGTTTACCGATGTTCCCCAGGCTTTATTACCCTTGATTTGATCTTTTCTTCCTCCCTTTTGAAGGGGTATGGGTAAAAATTGTACAGATTATCTATTTCTTATTTCTTAATATTTTCTTAAGGTTTCGTTGTTAATATGAATTCGTGAAGATAAAAATATGATTATAACTTCACAATTTCATAAATTATAATAATAAGAAGAATAATAATAAAAATAAATTTCAACAACTATAATGAGTTATGCAATCGGAACATGCTCTCTCGTTCCGGTTGGCAGCAGGTAGATAATCTCCCGGTTATCTACCTGTTTTTTTATGCTCTTTGCGCTTTGAGTATGTTTTTCACGCTTTAAGGTGTAGTTTCTTTAACTAACTCCCGGCCTATCAGCATGCGGCGGATTTCGCTGGTACCGCCACCAATTTCATATAATTTAGCATCTCGTAATAAACGGCCTGTGGGATAGTCATTGATATAACCATTAGCGCCTAAACACTGGATCGCTTGTAAGGCCATTGCCGTTGCACTTTCTGCAGCAAATAAGATAGCCGCAGCAGCATCTTTACGAGTGACTTTGCCCCGATCACACGCTTTTGCTACGGTATAAACATAACTGCGTGATGCATTTAAATGAGTATACATATCAGCTAATTTGGCTTGGATTAATTGAAATTCCCCAATCGCTTGACCGAATTGTTTTCGCTCTTGCACATAAGGTAATACGACATCCAAACAGGCTTGCATGATTCCCAAAGGTCCGCCGGCTAAAATGACTCGCTCATAGTCTAAGCCGCTCATTAAGACACTAACCCCTTCATTAACGTTACCCAAGACATTTTCAAGCGGAACTTTGCAATTTGAAAAAACCAATTCACACGTATTAGAACCGCGCATCCCGAGTTTATCGAGTTTTTGAGCGGTACTAAAACCCTCAAAAGTATTTTCAAGGATAAAAGCCGTGATCCCTTTGGCGCCTGCGCTTTCATCAGTTTTAGCATACACAATGATGACATTGGCCTCCGGGCCATTGGTTATCCACATCTTGCTGCCGTTTAACAGATAATGATCGCCTTGCTTTTTAGCCTGAAGACGCATACTGATGACATCCGATCCCGCATTGACTTCACTCATGGCTAAGGCGCCGATCTGTTCACCCGAGATGAGTTTAGGTAAGTAGCGGGCTTTTTGTTTTGCAGTGGCCCAACGCGCGATTTGATTAACACACAAATTGGAATGCGCGCCATAACTTAAGCCCACGGAGGCGGAATAACGGCTGATCGCTTCCATGGCAACCACGTGTTCGAGATAACCCAATCCCAGGCCGCCGTCAGCTTCGCTGACCGTCAAACCTAAGACACCGAGTTTGCCGAGTTTTGGCCAAAGTGCGATGGGAAAGCTATTCTGCCGGTCGATTTCATCGGCAATGGGGATTAATTCCTGTTTGGCAAATTCATTGATACAATCTTGCAAGAGTGCAGCAGGCTCACTCAAGTCAAAATCTAAGCTAGTCACTGTTCTCCTCCATTGGTATTTCAACTCAAATCATTATACTATTGGGTGCATGAATTTATATCCCTATTATCGTCGTTTATTGTTTTGTTTACCACCTGAAGCTGCGCATCACGCAGCGCTAAAGCTGGCAGCTTCTTTTGCCTGCAGGCCCTTATTGCGGCTCTTTCAAACACCTGTCGAACCGTTGCCGGTGAAGTTGTGGGGTTTGACCTTTCCCAATCCAGTCGGCTTGGCAGCAGGGTTTGACAGGCACGGTGATGCTATCGATACGCTTGCGCGTTTGAATTTTGGGTTTTTAGAAGTAGGTACCGTCACACCGCTCCCTCAAGCTGGAAATACTAAACCGCGGATTTTTCGGCTGCCCGACTATCAAGCATTAATCAACCGTATTGGATTTTACAGCAAAGGGGTAGACTATTTAGCCGCCCGTCTTCAACAAAAACGTTATCAAGGTGTATTGGGAGTCAATATCGGAAAAAACCGTTCAACACCGGTTGAAAAGGCTGCCGAAGATTATATGACTTGCTTAAAAGCCATTTATCCTTATGCAGATTATGTGACAATCAATATATCTTCACCGAATACGCCTGGTTTGCGGGACTTACAATATGGCGAAGCTTTAAAGATATTATTATCTTCTTTAAAAGAAACACAATCCCGTTTGAGCCAGCTCCATCAACGGTATGTTCCTTTGGTATTGAAGCTCTCACCCGATCTGGATGATGAACAAATAGCGGCTATTGCAGAACAGTTGATCTATTATGAAATGGACGGCGCTATTGCCACCAATACGTCTTTACAACGGCCGCGTGTGCAAGCTCATGTGCTGCAAGCTTTGCCGGGCGGATTAAGCGGTGCGCCATTGATTGATTTAACAGTCCCTTTCGTGCATCGGCTGCATTATTATTTGGGTGATAAAGTACCTATTATTGCTTTGGGTGGAATTACCTCAGGAGACGATGCTAAAGCGTTAATAAAGGCGGGCGCCAAACTGGTACAGCTCTATACGGGTTTGATCTATAAAGGGCCTCAATTGATATCCGATGCGATTAATGCCATTAGATCCTTGTAAATTGGTGAAGATAAATTGGTGGGGTTTGGGAAAAAGAGTTCGCCTTAAAGAAGAAAGCACTGAAGGGCATTTACCCAGCATTCCTTTTTCTCAGCCTTCTGGGCTCGTTGACTTACCCAACATGGATTTGGATTTTTCTACTGCTAATTCGCGATGAATGGCGAAAGTAACCGTCACCATTAGGCCAATACCATTCTCAGGCGTGCCTAAGGTGACATTGCCTTTGTGTAAAGCAGTAATTTGCTGCACAATCGCTAAACCTAATCCGCTGCCAGGGCTTTTATTACCGATAATACGATAGAAACGCTCAAATACGCGTGAACGTAAAGCAGCTGGGATCCCCGGGCCATTATCAATTACCTGCAAAACAGCTTCTTCATACGTGCGTGTCAGTTTAACGGTAATTTTGCCTTTTTCTGGAATATAACGGATGGCATTGTCGATGAGATTTCTCAATAAAATATGTAACGCGGTTGCATTGCCGCGAATGATGATTTCATTCTCGGGCGAAATTAATTCAATATCAATATCTTTGTTACAGGCAGTGAGCGCAAGATCAGAAACCGACTCTGTAGCAATGGCCACGAGATTTAAAGGAATATGATGGTCTTCTTCAGCTGCATCCGGGTTCATCCGGCTTAACGTTAATAACTGCTGCACCACATGAGAGCTTCTATCTACTGCTGCAATAATATTCAGCAAAGAGTTCTTTAATTGTTTTGGGTCCTCTGTTCTTAATGCCACTTGTACCTGTGTTCGTAAAGCAGCTAAAGGAGTGCGTAGTTCATGGGCAGCATCGGCTGAAAATCTTTTTTCACGCTCAATGGCTTCCTGCAGTCGTAAAAACAGTTTGTTTAATTCATCGACCAATGGAACAATTTCTTCAGGCACTTCTTTTAAAGCAACGGGTTCAAGGTAAGTAGATTCACGGTAGGCCACTTCTTCTGTGACACGTTTTAATGAACGTAAACCCCGTCCTACAATGCCCCAAATTAGTAAACCGAAAAGAGGATAAGAGATCAATAAAATCAGAACATCATTTTTCATAAGACGTTTGCTGACGATTTCACGAATAGTATAACGTTCGGCGAAAATAACCCGATTACCATTATTAGGATTGAGTGTTGCAAAAACACGCCAGGGTTCGCCGTCTATAATTACATTGGAAAAACCTTCTTGCCCTTTACTGATATCTGTCAGAGGAGCTTTTTTAGATCGAACTAACAGTTTGTTATTTATATCCCAGATTTGGAATTCCAATTCTCTTCCAACATAACGCGGTTTATAGCCTGCGTTTTTATCTTCAAAATACTTTGGATCTTTGAAGAAGTTGGGGATTTCAAGAATATGGTTGCGTAATGTTGCAAATTCCTCGCTGTTGGTATTCGTCAAGGTTTGTAAAGCAATATTATCTTGAAATAACTCGGTATCCAATTGCTGCTGAATTTCCTGATCATTTAATAATAAATTACCCAACGTTGTGAGCGTCGTCATGACGGCAACGGCAAGTAAAAGATTAATTAATAAAAATTTACGTATGGAACGTGTCATGCTTCTACCGTATTCGTGTTTACCAGCATATAGCCTACGCCGCGTATCGTGCGAATAGTCTTATTCCCTAGTTTTTTGCGTAAATTATGAATATGTACTTCTAGCGCATTACTGTCAACATCTTCTTCCCAGCCATACAGGGTTTGGGCTAATTGTTCACGAGAGATAACTTTGCCGCCAGATTCCAATAATTTGTGAAGCAAGGCAAACTCGCGTCTGCTGAAATTTAATTCATTACCATCCAGCAGGACGGCGTGAGCAGCAGGATCTAGCGTAATATTCCCAAAAGTGACCAGGGGGTTTGCGTTGCCGCTCGCAAAACGACGATGCAAAGCGCGCAGATGCGCACATAATTCGTCTAAGTCGAAAGGTTTGGTGAGATAATCGTCAGCGCCCATGTCTAACCCTTTGATTCGGTCATTCACTGTATCTCGTGCTGTTAAAATCAAAACAGGCGTACTGTCGCCCCGCTTGCGCAAGTTTTCCAACACTTTTAAACCGGGTAATTTGGGTAATCCCAAGTCCAATACAACCAGATCAAAAGTTTCAGCTTGAAGGGCTCTGTCAGCGCTGGCGCCATCTTTGAACCAGTCTACGACATAGCCGTGATGGGTTAAACCTGCACAGAAACCATCGCCTAACAATTCATCGTCTTCAGCATATAAAACGCGCATAATCTCACCTGTTTCTCACTGTAGAAAGTGCTTATTTATATCATAAAAGGAGACTGTTGTCATCTAAATTTTGAACAATTTAATTACTTTTTGCATAAAATAGACAGTTTTTTAAACAAGGTAAGGACCTTATCCGATTGAATAAAAGAAAGATTATAAGGGTGCGGCGCTTGCAGCTGCGGAAAATGCTGATGGACAGGAAGTTTTTGGATTTGGGCCGCAATATTCCCGAACAGTAATAATTGAGGCGTGGGGTGAAGGTCAAGCAATTCTTCTAAAATAACTTCAAGAAAAGGCCGCCAGGCTTTCGCCGTCTCGGCAACCGGCTCTAAGGGTTTTAAGACTAACGAGGCATTCAAGAGTAAAAAACCTTCCTTTAAGAAGTTAGCGAAGACTTCGGGCAAGGTGCTGACGTAGCTGGATTTATCGAGTTTTGCGATAGCCTCTTGGGAGACATTGTTCAGATTCAATGCGCCGTCAGCCACCAGGAGCATTTTAAGCCAATTTCGCAGAGAGGTTGCTCGATTAACACGTTTAGAGAAACCGGTTGTTGACCATAATTCTTCAACCGCATTATCCCAAAAAGCATAGCCATTGGCAGAAGCCGCACGAGGGTAGGGGGATTCTCCAAACAATACATACCGAACGGCTGTTTTAGGCAAGCTAAAAGCATTAAAAATCTGGTCATGGCCCGGCAGCCAGTCAGTTTCATTTTCAAGCAATTGGAGATAGCCGGCGGGGAGCGCCTTGAGGGCGGTTTGAAAAGCGTGTTGCCAGGAAGGATGAACGGGCTTTAAATTTAATTGCATAGGGTTCTTGCCTTGCAGTAACTACCATAACATCTTACCATATTCATCATCATGTAGTCATATTGAGGTATAAAGTAATGGATAAACGGCTCCTCGCTATTCTCGCCTGTCCTTTATGCAAAGGGAGCCTGGAGTATCATGTCGAGGCACAAGAACTACTCTGCCGTTTTGATCGACTGGCTTTTCCTATTCGAGATGAGATCCCTATCATGTTAGCCGATGAAGCCCGCCAAGTCAGCGGGGAAGAATTAGACAAATGAACTATCATATTATTATTCCCGTACGTTATCACTCGCAGCGATTGCCTGGGAAAGCGCTGCTGGATATTCACGGCAAATCCATGCTGCAGCGTGTGTATGAAAAAGCTAAAGAAAGTGATGCAAAGGAAATCATTATTGCAACCGATCATGATGAAATCGCCTTGGCTGCAAAAGGTTTTGGCGCGCGTGTCTGCATGACGCGCGTTGATCATGCAAGCGGTAGTGAACGTATTACTGAAGTACTCAATACCTTGGCTTTATCGAATAAGGAGATCATCGTTAATTTGCAAGGAGATGAGCCCTTAATTCCACTTGAGAATATCAAACAGGTGGTAACGCTTTGCAAACAGCATCGGGATGCGGCGGCAGCAACATTGTATGAAAAGATCGACTCTGTTGAAGAATTATTTGATCCCAATATTGTCAAAGTGGTTTTCGATGAAAGGGGATATGCACTTTATTTCTCTCGTGCGCCGATCAGCTGGGAACGAGATCATTTTGTAAATAATACGGCAGAAATATTAGGCCATTCTCATTACCGGCATATAGGTTTATATGCCTATCGGGCAGGCGCTTTGCGTAACTATGTGCAAGGAGAGCCTTCGCCGTTAGAATTAGCAGAAAAACTGGAACAATTACGCTTTTTATGGCGGGGTCAAAAGATAGTGATTGCGAAAGCCCCTCAATCGACACTCCCGGGCGTTGATACAGCAGCTGATTTGGAACGGGTCAGACGCTATATCCAAAGCCATTCACGTCAAGCCTGATCAAAAAGATGCCGTCCGGAATCTTCGTACAAAATATGATACAATTGAACTTCAATAGCCCCTGTTATGGAAGAAAAAATGCATTTTCATGTAGATGAAACCGAAACCAGTGTATTGCAAAGTCTCGTGGCTGAGAATAATCGATATGCTGATGATAATAGACAATTTTTTAAAAAAAATGATATTACCGCTGTTCATTTGGTATCGAGCCCCGGCTCTGGAAAAACCACTTTGTTGATGAGCACCTTGAACCGCTTGCAAGCCGATCATGCTTTAGCAGTGATAGCGGCTGATCAAGACAGCGAGCAAGACTCCAAACGTATCGCCCAGACGGGCATTAGTGTGAAACAGATCAATACGGGTCAATATTGTCATTTGAATGCGAAGATGGTTCATCATGCCCTGAAACAATTGCCAGTTGCCGAAGATGGTTTTGTTTTTATTGAAGATGTGGGTAATTTAGTTGTGCCTGAGGTATTTGATTTGGGTGAAAGCTACCGGGTCCTGGTATGGTCTATCACCGAAGGAGAAGATAAACCGATTAAATATCCCGCTATGTTTGAGAAAGCCGATTTAATCTTTTTAAATAAAATCGATTTATTGCCTCATCTTAATTTCAATAGCGAAAAATGCCTTAATTACCTTCGAGAGATCAATCCTAAAGCCGCTGTCTTGACAGGTTCTGCTGCGACCCAGGAAGGAATGTGTGAATGGGTCAATTGGCTGGAGAAAATGGCGAGCAAGTCAAAGACAGCTGCAGTCCCTGCCTGAAAATGGAAAAATTTTACTTATCTTATCAAGAGACTTGACCTTGCTTGAGAAATGCCGTACTTTTTCCTTGGAGTCGAGCGCAAAGAGCAGATTTCAAAGCGCGAAGAGGAAGAAGGAAGGCTATGTCGAAAAATATTATAGAGCTTCACGGGATCAGTAAGTCTTACGATGGGCAAATGATCCTGGACGATATTAACCTGACGGTGAGGGATGGTGAGTTTCTAACGCTGCTGGGTCCGTCAGGCTGTGGAAAAACCACCTTGCTTCGGATGTTAGCCGGCTTAGAGAAGCCAAGCTCTGGCAAAATCCTCATCGATGGTCGGGATGCTGCTGGATTAGATCCCCAGGAGCGGCATGTTAACACTGTCTTTCAAAGCTATGCCTTGTTCCCTCATATGACCGTCTTCAATAACGTAGCCTTTGGCCTTCGCTGCGATGGCGTTGATGAAGAAGCTGTTAAAACCCGTGTCACCGAAATGCTGCGCATGGTACGCCTGACCGGTTATGAAAATCGTAAACCTGCTGCCTTGAGCGGCGGCCAGCAGCAGCGGGTCGCTATTGCAAGAGCCGTTGTTAAAGAACCGATAGTCTTATTATTGGATGAGCCCTTAAGTTCGCTTGACTACCGTTTACGCAAGAATATGCAAATCGAACTCAAAGAGTTACAGAGAAAACTGGGGATTGCTTTTGTTTTCGTAACACATGATCAGGAAGAAGCCTTATCGATGTCAGATACCATTGTGGTGCTGCAGCAGGGCAAGGTCGTTCAACAGGGAACACCTCGCGAGATCTATGAAAACCCCACAGATATTTCCGTAGCGACTTTTATTGGCGAGAGTAATATTTTTGATCTGGTTATTGAAGAAGCCAATGAAAGTGAGCTTAAGATTACCGTTGAAAGTATTTCTTATACGGTACGTAACCCTGCTCATTTTAAGACAGGCGATAAGATCCACCTGTTGATCCGGCCTGAAGATACCCGTGTCTATCATCGTTCCGAGATAGAAACCACCGAAGGCTTGTTCCAAGCCACCGTGACACAAGTGATTTACAAAGGTACGACGGTAGATTTGATCCTGAAGCTCCCCGATGGTAAACGCCTCTCAGCAACTGAATTTTTTGATGAAGACAATGGGGAAGATGTGACTTATACCATTGGTGAAACGGTTTGGATAAGCTGGCCTTTAGGGTGGGAGGTGGTGCTGCCTTATGAAACCTAAACTCCATTATTTTTCTGTTGGCTTGATTGCAACGTGGCTTGGGGTTTTTGGCCTCTTGTCCTTTCTGTTAATGGTGGTGATAAGCTTTTTGCAGCAAGATCCCGATCATATTGCACTGCCTTATTTTACTTTTCAGAATTACATCGACTTACTAGATCCCATGTTTTTAAAGATTTTCATTAAATCATTTTATGTCGCCATCATTGTAACGGGCGGCTGTTTAATCCTGGGCTATCCTTTTGCTTATATTCTCTCTCGTTTGCCAGAAAAACTTCAAAATATATCATTGTTATTGCTTTTACTCCCTTTCTGGACAAGCTCGGTCGTACGCAGTTATGCGATGATGAGTTTGCTCAAAACGAAAGGGTTATTGAATACACTGTTACTGTCGATGGGGATTATTCATCAGCCTTTGCAAATTTTATTTACACCCACTGCAGTGGGTATTGGGCTTATTTATAATTTATTGCCTTTTATGATCTTGCCGATTTATGTCAACCTGGAACGTTTTGATATTGCTTTAATTGAAGCGGCACGGGATCTGGGGGCAAAATGGACAACCGTATTTCGAAAAGTCATCATTCCTTTAAGTATGCCTGGAATTGTGGGCGGGGCGACCTTAGTCTTTTTACCGTCGATGACCTTATTTTTTATCTCGGATTTACTCGGTGGTGCAAAGTCTTTATTATTGGGTAATCTTATCGAAAATCAATTTTTGATGGCAAACAATTGGCCCAGAGGCGCTGCGACGAGTGTTTTATTGACGTTAATTATGGGTGCAGGTTTGCTGATGTATTGGAAGCGCACTAAGAATAAGGAAGCAGAGCATGAAGCGTTCCTTTAAATTCATTTATATGTTGCTTATCTATTGCTTTTTATATATTCCTATTGCAGCGCTGATTGGATATTCCTTTAATAATACGGAATATTCCATGCTATGGCAGGGTTTTACCACCAACTGGTATCGAGATGTCTTGCACGATAGTAACTTATGGGTTGCCGTGTGGCATTCATTTTATTTAGCGATCGCTGCTTCTTCAACCGCCTTATTGATTGGAACATTGGCAGCAGTGAGTTTATGCCGCTATGAATTTCGAGGAAAATCCCTTTTAAGGGGGCTGTTGTTTGTCATTATATTAACGCCTGATATTGTGTTAGGGATTGCGTTATTAATTTTGTTTTCCTTGGGTAGTCTCGCTTTAGGTTTTTGGTCTTTGTATTTTGCACACGTGACCTTTTGTATTCCTTTTGTAGTGGTGATTGTCCTTACACGTGCTAAAGGGATCGATCCCAATATCTTTGCGGCGGCCAGCGATTTAGGCGCAAATGAAATCCAATTATTTTGGCGTATCATCGTGCCGATGTTGTTGCCGGCTATTCTTTCCAGTGCGCTCTTGTGTTTTGCCTTATCGTTTGACGACATTGTGATCAGCTATTTTGTCTCAGGCCCGGGCTTTGAGATTTTACCCATCAAAATTTTCAGCATGGCTCGCTTAGGGGTGAGCCCTAAATTAAATACACTCTGCAGCTTATTATTTTTCATGACCTTTATTATTGTTTGTTTTTCACATTGGTTTACACAGCGGAGAAAAGCATGAAATATACCTTTCGCGCTTTGAATGTAGGCTTTGTTAGCTGCGTTTGCTCACAAAAGTCATGTATTAATTTATACACGCCTTTTGCTCGCAAGTTCCCCGCCTCGCCTAAATTCAAATCACTTTGGGTATATTGGCTCGGTCTGATTTTATTATCCTCTTTCTCAACTCTGGCAATGGCTGAATCCAACGTTGTCAATGTATATGTTTGGTCTCAGGAATTAAGTCCAAAAATTGTAGAGAACTTCCAAAAAGAGACGGGCATCAAAGTTAATTACTCGACTTTTGACAGCAATGAAGTACTTTATGCCAAGATGAAAGCTTCCCAACAATCACAATATGACGTGATTGAACCCTCTAGCTATTACATTACCCGTATGGCGCGCGAAGGGATGATCGAGAAGATCGATTTAAAAGCCTTGTCGAATTATCATAATTTGAACCCGGCTTTTCAACATCCTGAGTATGATCCTGGCGGAGAATATAGCATTCCCTGGGTTTGGGGGCTTACCGGTATTTTTGTTAATCGTAGATATTATCCTGATGACAAAATAACCGCATGGCGTGATTTATGGTCTGCCCGTTATCACGGTGCTTTGCTGCTGCTGGATGACCCTCGTGAAGTATTTAATATTGGGCTGCTTACGCTTAAATATAATCCTAATGATCAAAATGTATCGCATTTGAAAGAAGCTTATGAGAATTTAGTGAGTCTATCTCCCAATGTACGTGTTTATAACAGCAGTTCTGTGCCATCGATGTTAACCGATGAAGATGTCGCAATGGGTATCGCGTGGGGTTCAGATGTGTATAAAGCCCAGGTTGAAAATCCCAATATTGAATTTATCTATCCCAAAGAAGGGTTTGTGATTTGGGTAGATGCTTTTGCTATTCCTAAAAATCCGCCGCACCGTGAAAATGCCTATAAATTTTTAAATTATATTTTGAAAGCGCAAACTGCGGCCTTACAGGTGACAGAGTCTTATTATCCTACTGCTAATAAAGCAGCGATGGCTTATTTGCCTAAAGAAATTGTCGATAGCGAAATCCTTTTTCCGGGTCCTGAAACCATGAAAAGAGGGCATTTCCAAAGTGATATTAATGATGATGCTATTGAGGCACTTTCGCGGTATTGGCAATTGTTGAAGCTGCAGTGATCTCAATATTCGCTGTGCGCTTACCTCTCCCCGTGCCTAAAGGCGCGGTCCTCTCCCGCATCAGGGGGATTTAATGCGTATTATGTACAATCATCGTATCGCAATGCGTATGATGGGCAATGGCATTGGCATTTGATCCCAGCAAGCGTGCGATCCCATGGCGGTCGTGGCTGCCTAAAATAATCAAATCTACTTTATGTTGAGCTGCTAATGCGGGAATAAGCTTTTTAATTGATCCCAGTTCCACGAAGCGGCGTTCTGCAGGTACACCCAGTTTTTCACCTAAGGTTTTCATCTTGACGTTTGCTGTTTCAATTAAAGGGGTTTGTAAATCGGCTAGTTCTGGATAACCATACGCAGCAATCGGTTCAATGATATGGACGATACTGAGTGTCGCTCCAAATAACTCCGCAAAATCTTTCGCTTTTTCGGTGGCTTTTTGCGAAGCCTCTCCCAGATCGGTTGCTAACAGGATATGTTGATAACGTGTCATGATATTGCTCCTTTGCTGTTAATCAGATACATGAATTTGTAAAACATCACAGAGCGCCCCATGGCTAACGCCATTAGCCGTTGAACCGAGGAGACTGCTTAAACCGTGGTAGCCATGGCTGCCTAAGACGATGAGATTAGCTTGAACTCTTTTTGCAATCTGGAGGATTTCCTGTTTTGTAGAGCCTGTTGCAATAAAAGCTTGTTCAGGCGGTACGTGTAATTGTATAGCCAAGTCTTTTAACAATTTTTCACCATGTTCTTCACTGATGGTCTGTAAATCAACCGATCCAGAATAGCCATAGCTGGGAATAGGAGGAACGACATGCACAAGATATAATTTTGCACCAAATTGTTGGGCTAAGAGCCGGGCTTTGTTGGCTATGATGGGGGTATGAGAGCAGAAATCTGTACAAAATAAAATCGTTTGATACACGATAAAAACTCCTTTTTTATTTCTTGCCAGCGTTTCTATTATACCCCTAAATAAGAGACAAAATGAAATAGATTGGCGGCGAAATAAGCATCAAGCAGCAGCCCAATTTAATTTTTTTCTACAGTTTTAGCGGGTTAATCTTTAACATAAGCAGGGCAGGACTTTGGAGACTAAACTGCACTTTTTTGATCTTTGGCTATACTATGTAAAACCGACTTAAAGAGGCAGACTTATGATTCAAGATACCGTCCAGCAATTTATTTCTTCCCTCGATGCGGTTGATATTTTTATGCGGATTGTAGGCAGTATCATGGGCATAATCTATTTATCTTACGGCAAAAAACAAAACTTTTGGTATGCCCTCTGCGGATTGGGATTACTGGTGTACCCTTATTTCTTTCATACGAAAACGGAAGTCATTGCCGTTGGCGTAGGCCTCTTGTTTGCGCCTATGTTCTTAACGCGATTGATTCGATAGCTATCCTCTTCTCGCTTTGAAGCGCTTTTTATTTACAAAGTTCTCTGGCTGTTTCCATAATGGCTTTGCGTTTTATCAATAATTGAAAGCGGTTGCCTCCACATTGCCGCCACAAAACGGTTGAACGAACGCCTGCCAGGAGCAATGCTCGAATACGTTCAAAGTGATGGGCTTGCCGAAGGTAATCTGATTTGCCTGTTACATGAATGCGATAAGACAGTTGGCTTAAAGTAGAATGATAAGCGTCTGCTAACGCTGCGATAATATTCTCATGGGTAGGGGAGAAGTATTTAACACGTTCTCCTATTTGCTGTATTTTCTCACGAAGGGAGGCCGGCATTTTTTTATTTCGCATGAATTGACGTTCAAGGTGCATCAAACCAATTGCATAACGTACCACATCGGTTTTATTCGCCGGGCTTCCCGCATTCGATGCGTTTTTGGTAAACAGATCTAACAATTCTCTCAATCCCAATTGCAGATTGTCTTGATGACCAAAAATGGATAGGGTTGAAGGGGGATTTAAACAAAAGATACTTTCAATGCTTGCGGTAAAATAAGGTTCTTTGACAGAACCTGTTGCGGCGATATCCCGTACCAAAGCGGCTGCTTGAAAGATCCCCGCTAAGGCAAGTGTTGCATCTTTTAATGAGTTGCGCATTGAATAATACCTCCTCCCAAGCATTGTTCCCCGTCGTAAAAAACCACGGCTTGCCCTGCGGTAATGGCCCGTTGCGGCCTGTCAAACACCACATGGTAGTGGGTTTCATCTTGTTTAGATAGCTTGCAAAGTTGTTGCGTTTGTCGATAGCGGATCTTGGCCTCAACCTGGCACGCTAGATTGGGTGGATTTCCTGCAACCCAATCGCATTGCGTTGCAATCAAACTGGATTTAAAGAGAGCAGGGTGATTAAGCCCTTGCGCTACAACCAACACATTTTGTTCTAAATCTTTATCCACCACATACCAGGGTTCACCGCTGTGATCACGCTGCCCACCGATCCCAATCCCCTTACGCTGCCCCAGCGTGTAATACATCAAACCTTCATGCTGACCTACCGTTTCACCTTCTATTGTTTTAATGATTCCCGGTTTGGCAGGCAGGTATCCACTTAAAAAAGTTTTAAACTTTCTTTCACCGATAAAACAAATTCCGGTACTGTCTTTTTTATTATGATTGGGAAAACCCAATTGGCGAGCTATTTCACGCACGGCTGTTTTTTTTAATTCACCCAATGGAAAAAGACTTTGCGATAATTGCGTCTGATTTAAAGTATATAAAAAATAACTTTGATCTTTGCTTTGATCACTCGCTTGATGTAATTGATATAAGCCGTGTGCTTTTTTTATTCGAGCATAATGCCCTGTTGCAATTTTGCTGGCATTTAACCGCTTGGCATATTCTAAAAAAACAGTGAATTTGATTTCTTTATTACAGAGTATATCAGGATTAGGGGTGCGGCCGGCTTCATATTCACTGAGAAAATAAGAAAAGACACGATCACTATAAGTTTTCGCAAAATTAACGCGATGTAATACTATGTTGAGCTTATCACAAACCGCTTGAGCATCTAGTAAATCCTGTGTACTGCTGCAGTAGAGCTCATCGTCATCCGCTTCCCAGTTTTTCATGAACAAGCCTTCCACACGATAGCCTTGTTGCTGCAAGAGATAAGCAGCCACAGAGGAATCTACGCCGCCGGACATGCCGACGATGATAAGTTCCTGATTAGGGGGGAGAAGAGTCATGATAACGCCCATATTATCTTAAAGCCCCCATCATAGCTTAACTGTACCCCCTTTTCCAAAAGGGGCGAAAAGTCTCTGATAAGATGGTATGCTTTGTTCCCTAAAGTACCGACTCAGGCGGAGAATGATGATGCAATACCAACAAATTTGTATTCCCACTCGTGGTGAAAAAGTAACACTTAACAAAGACTTATCGCTTAATGTGCCAACTCACCCCATTATTCCCTTTATCGAAGGAGATGGAATTGGGGTAGATGTAACCCCTGCTATGCAAGAAGTGGTTAACAGTGCAGTTAAAAAGGCTTATGGCGATAAACGTGCTATCATGTGGATGGAAATTTATGCAGGTGAAAAGGCGCTGTCTTTGTATGGAAAAGACGTCTGGCTGCCTGATGAAACCCTGGCGGCTATCAAAGACTTCAGGGTTGCCATTAAAGGGCCGCTTACCACGCCAGTAGGCGGAGGGATCCGCTCTATCAATGTCGCGCTTCGTCAGGAATTAGATCTTTACGTTTGTCTGCGGCCCGTGCGTTATTTTGAAGGAACACCTTCGCCCCTGAAAGAACCGGAAAATACTGATATGGTCATCTTTCGTGAAAATTCAGAAGATATTTATGCGGGTATTGAATGGTCAGCGGACAGCAAAGAAGCAGATACGGTGATCGCTTTTTTACAAGACAAGATGGGCGTTAAAAAGATCCGTTTTCCCCAACATTGTGGTATTGGGATTAAACCCGTTTCCCAAGAAGGCACAACTCGTTTGGTAAGAAAAGCCATCGAATATGCCATTGATCAACATCGCGATTCTGTCACGTTGGTACACAAAGGCAATATTATGAAGTTTACCGAAGGAGCCTTTAAACAATGGGGTTATGATCTCGCTGTAAAGGAATTTGGTGCAATACCGTTAGAAGGAGGTCCTTGGCATACGATAAAAAACCCTAAAACAGGCCAATCGATCGTCATTAAAGATGTTATTGCCGATGCCTTTTTGCAACAGATTTTATTACGTCCTAAAGATTATAGTGTGATTGCCACCTTAAATTTAAATGGGGATTATATTTCAGATGCGTTAGCTGCACAGGTAGGCGGTATTGGTATAGCACCGGGTGCCAATATCAGTGACGGTATTGCTCTCTTTGAAGCAACGCATGGTACTGCGCCTAAATATGCAGGGCAAGATAAAGTGAATCCAGGTTCTTTGATTCTTTCTGCCGAAATGATGCTGCGTCATCTGGGGTGGATGGAAGCAGCTGATTATATTGTCCGCGGTATGGAAAAGGCAATCTCCCATAAAACAGTGACTTACGATTTTGAACGTCTTTTGTCAGGGGCAACCCTTCTCAGCTGTTCGGGCTTTGCAAAGGCGATAGTGGCCAATATGTAGAAACCGGTAGAGAGGAGCTTTTTTTAGCTTGCTGATCAAATACTTTTCGGCGGGTTTTTTTTCGTTTTTTGTAATGTATTGATATAAAACATAAAACTTTCAACGTCTTGATTTGATCACAAATTAAAGGTCTTCATGATGGGCAAATTCACCAAATCTGTTCTAACCTTTTTATATGGGTAGAAAAAAAACGGGAGCAAAAGAGGCTGGGGCTCTGCTCGAAGAGCCTGCTGTGGCCTCTGAATTACCTAAACGCTATAAGGTAATTTTGTTAAATGATGACTATACTCCTATGGATTTTGTGATCCTTATTTTAGAACAAGTTTTTGGAATGGATAATCAAAGAGCAACACAGATAATGTTGCAAGTGCATAATGCAGGGAAAGCGGTTTGTGGTGTTTTTACCTATGAGATTGCAGAGACAAAAGCTACGCAAGTGATAGAATATGCTAGGGCTTCAGAATATCCGCTGCAATGTGTTGTAGAACCCATCTCATAGGAGAGATAGCTTGGCAAACAAAAATACAAAACGGGAGACTCTTTCCATGCTGGATAAAGAACTTGAATTTACGCTGAATATGGCGTTTAAAGAAGCACGTGATAAGCGCCATGAATTCATGACGGTTGAGCACTTATTATTGGCATTATTAGATAATTCTTCTGCAGCCAATGTTTTGCGCGCTTGCGGCGCTAATCTCGCTCAATTAAGATGTGAGCTTATCAAGTTCATCATTGATACGACTCCGTTGATCCCTTTACATGAAACAGAGAGAGAAACACAACCCACTTTAGGATTTCAACGCGTCTTGCAGCGCGCGGTATTCCATGTGCAATCTGCAGGCAAACCTGAAGTCACCGGCGCTAATGTATTAGCGGCTATCTTTTCAGAACAAGAAAGTCACAGTGTCTATTTCTTAAAACGTGAACATGTTACTCGTTTGGATGTCGTTAATTATATTTCTCATGGCATTGCGAAAATTGATCCCAATGAAATACAAGAACAATTTAAACAAGATAATCCGCAGTCGATGGATGATGAGTTTGAGGGAGACGAAGGGGGCGGCAATAGCAGTGCTGAGATGGGTAAAGGTTCAAGCCCGCTCTCAAGCTATGCAACCAATCTGAATGTTCAAGCCCTGGCTGGGAATATTGACCCGCTGATTGGGCGCAAAGATGAAGTCTTGCGTACCGTTCAAGTGCTGGCAAGACGCCGTAAAAACAATCCTCTTTTAGTAGGAGAAGCAGGTGTCGGCAAAACGGCTATTGCAGAAGGATTAGCCAAACTCATTGTAGAAAAACAAGTGCCTGACACGATTGCAGAAAGTACCGTGTATTCGCTCGATCTGGGTGCCTTGTTAGCGGGAACGAAATACCGCGGCGATTTTGAAAAACGCTTGAAAGCGGTTTTAAATCAATTAAAGAATGAACCTAAATCCATCTTATTTATTGATGAAATCCATACTATTATCGGCGCTGGTGCTGCTTCTGGCGGTGTGATGGATGCCTCCAATTTAATTAAACCAATGCTTGCCAATGGCCAATTGCGCTGCATTGGCTCAACCACGTATGAAGAATATCGGGGTATTTTTGAAAAAGATCACGCATTAACGCGGCGTTTTCAGAAGATCGATATCGTGGAACCCACTATCGAGGATACGGTTGAAATCTTAAAAGGCTTGAAAGACAGGTTTGAATCGCATCATGGGGTGAAATATAGTTTAAGCGCTTTGCGTGCTGCGGTGGAATTATCCGATCGCTATATTACCGATCGCTTCTTGCCGGATAAAGCGATCGATGTTGTCGATGAAGCGGGCGCAAGCCAGGCATTAAAGCCTGAAAGCAAACGCAAAAAAATTATTGGTGTGCCAGAAGTCGAAGACATCATTGCCAAAATGGCGCGGATCCCGCCCAATAAAGTTTCACGCACCGATAAACATTTGCTGAAAAATCTCGAACGTGATCTGAAAATGCTCGTCTTTGGACAAGATAAAGCGATCGAATCTTTATCAGCTGCAATTAAATTAGCGCGATCAGGCTTAGGTGACCCAAGAAAACCAGTCGGCTCTTTCTTATTTTCAGGGCCAACAGGAGTGGGTAAAACCGAAGTCACTCGTCAATTGGCTAACTTGATGGGGGTGGAATTGATCCGTTTTGATATGTCGGAATATATGGAAAGCCATTCAGTTGCTCGTTTAATCGGGGCGCCTCCGGGATATGTAGGTTATGATCAAGGCGGTTTATTAACAGAAAATATTAATAAACATCCGCATAGCGTTCTATTATTAGATGAAATTGAAAAAGCCCATCCAGATATTTTCAATATCTTATTGCAAGTGATGGATCACGGTACGCTTACCGATAATAATGGACGCAAAGCTGACTTCAGACATGTGGTTATTATCATGACATCGAATGCAGGGGCTGCTGATATGGAACGCCGCTCGATTGGTTTTGTGACACAAGATAACAGTACTGATGCCAAAGAAGCGATAGAACGCACATTTACCCCTGAGTTTCGAAACAGGCTGGATGCTATCATTCAATTTGCACCGCTTGAAACAGACATTATTACGCTGGTGGTGGATAAATTGATTGCAGAACTCGAAGTTCAATTGGAGCAAAAAACCGTGTCTCTGGAGGTTGATGAAGCAGCACGGAGATGGCTGAGCGAAAATGGATATAATCGTACAATGGGTGCTCGCCCGATGGCAAGGCTTATTCAAGAGAAAATCAAGAAAAACCTGGCCGATGAAATTCTCTTTGGGCGCCTGGCAAAAGGTGGTCATGTTCATGTTTCAGAACGCGACAATGACTTAACTTTTGAAATCACGGAAGGGCATCATATCCCTAATCCGGAAGAAGCTTCATCGGGTTCTTGAAATGAGAAAATCAGGCATCTTTATCGCGGTAAGTGATTCGGCCTTTGGATAAATCGTAAGGCGTTAATTCCACTTTAACTTTGTCGCCCGTTAAGATACGAATATAGTTTTTGCGCATCCGTCCTGAGATATGGGCTGTGACAATATGGCCGTTTTCCAATTCAACACGAAACATTGTATTGGGCAGGGTGTCGATGACAACCCCGTTCATTTCAACATGATCTTCTTTGGCCATAGTTCCTCACTGTAATTAATTCAGTCAAGCCCATCATGCCTATTTCTTCATTCTGTTGCAAGAGAATCCAGATAAGTCTCAGCATCCAGAGCTGCCATGCAGCCGGTGCCGGCTGAAGTGATCGCTTGCCGATAGGTATGATCAATCACATCGCCGGCTGCAAAAACCCCTTCAATATTGGTGGCAGTCGCATTGGGTTCAAATCCGCCGCGAACGGACAGATAACCATCCTGCTGCATGGTTAATTGACCTTTGAATATTTCCGTATTGGGGGTATGGCCAATAGCGATGAAAACGCCTGTTAACACAACCCTTTTTTCGCTTTTGTTTTGCGTGCTTCGAATAGCAATCCCGGTAACACCGCTCTTATCTCCCAGCACTTCATCGAGTTGGTGATTCCACTCAATGGTAATTTTGCCCTGTTTTTCTTTTTGAAAGAGCTTATCTTGCAGAATTTTTTCAGCTTTTAACGTGTCTCGCCGATGAACGAGGGTGACATGTTCTGCAATATTGCTTAGATACAACGCTTCTTCTACCGCCGTATTGCCCCCGCCAATGACAGCGACCCGCTGATTGCGATAGAAAAATCCATCACAAGTGGCACATGCAGAAACCCCTTTACCTTTAAAAGCTTCTTCTGAAGGCAATCCTAAGTAGCGGGCAGAAGCACCAGTCGCAATGATGAGTGCATCGCAGGTGTAAATTCCATTATCACCAACCAGCTCAAAGGGGCGTTTGGCGAGCCTCGTTGTATGAATATGATCATGTAAGATTTTAGTATCGAAACGCTTTGCATGTTCTTGCATTTGTAGCATAAGCTCCGGGCCTTGCAAACCTTCATGTCCCCCGGGCCAATTATCGACATCAGTCGTTGTGGTTAATTGTCCGCCTTGCTGCAGTCCTGTGATCAAAACGGGCGCTAAATTGGCGCGCGCCGCATAAATAGCGGCCGTATAACCAGCTGGACCTGAACCTAAAATAATCAATCGATGGTGTGTTAAATCTGGCATAATGACCCCTTGTGCCTAAATGGGTACTGCTCCCTGAGTAATCAAGGCATAAACTTCCTATCGTATACTCAAAGCGTTTTGAGTCCGGCGAGGCGGCAAGCTCTCGAGCAAAAGGAGTATATAAATAATACATGACTTTTGTGAGAGGGTGGAGCCTTTAAAGCCTACAACCAAAACGCGAAGAGTATATCGAAATTCTGACGTTTTTGCACGAATCAGGTACAATAAAAAGAATTAACTTGAAAATAGAAGGATCCGGCCTTGTCTGAACGTAACACCTCCAAAAACCCTCCCAAAGCGGTCGATAGCCTTTCTCCCGTTGCCAGACGTTTGCAGGAGGGGGGGCTTATTTTTGCCCTGGCTTTAGCCATCTTCTTTTTAATTGCTTTAATTACTTACCACCAAAGTGATCCGGGTTGGTCAACGACTGCAGCAACGAATGCAATTGCCAATGCCGGCGGGCGGGCAGGGGCGTGGTTTGCGGATGTTTTTCTCTATGTTTTCGGTTATTCAGCTTTTTTGTTTCCCGTAATGGTAGCCATAGGGGCGTGGCGCTTGCTGCGCCGGCAGGATAAGGTTATTGCGCCTTATATTTATCTTTTGCGTATAATAGGTTTTGCTTTAGCGCTTACCTCCAGCAGCAGTTTATGTTCTTTATTTATTACAGGACATTCTTCTCATTTGCCCTATACGCCCGGGGGGATTTTGGGAAATACGGCCGGTTTTGGTTTGGAAGCATTGTTTAACCCCGTGGGTTCAACGCTGTTACTGCTGGCTGGATTTTTAGCGGGTATTACTTTAGCGACTGGGTTTTCCTGGGTATGGTTTAGCAAACATGCCGGTAAAGGCGGGCTTTTTGGCACACGATATCTTTTACGAAAAACCTTTAAATTATTGCAAGCGCTGATTTATTTACCGCTTAAATTAATAAAGCCAAAACAAAAAATAGAAATAAAACTACCCCCGACTTCATCTGATAAAATAGAGAAAGCCCGTGTATCGCAACGAAAAATAGCTGCTGTCGACACTGCTGCTGTCTTAACGGAGCCTGTTTTTGTAGGGTTGAATGTGCAAGAAAAAAAACGTCATCCCCTTAAGCCACCTGTAAAGCACGCCTCATCTGAATCCGGTAATTTGCCTGACTTGAATTTATTAGATGCGCCTTCGCAAGAAAATGCTGAAGGTTATAGTGCTGCACAATTAGAAAAAATGTCTTGTGAAGTAGAAGAAAAGTTAAAGGATTTTGGGATAGAGGCCCAAGTGGTGGCAGTTCATCCAGGCCCTGTGATCACCCGTTTTGAATTGCAGCCTGCTGCTGGCGTGAAAGCGAGCAAAATAACGGTTTTGTCGAAGGATTTGGCCCGCTCACTTTCTGTTACCAGTGTACGGGTGGTGGAAGTTATTCCCGGTAAATCCGTTGTGGGTTTGGAAGTACCTAATCAACACCGGCAAGTGGTGAGATTAAGCGAGATTATTGGATCGACTGTCTACCAGCAGTCTCATTCTCCCTTAAGTTTAGCATTGGGTCATGATATTGCTGGACATGCGGTGGTCGTTGATTTGGCTAAAATGCCGCATTTATTAGTAGCCGGGACTACCGGTGCGGGTAAATCAGTAGGCTTGAATGCTATGTTATTGAGTTTGCTTTATAAAGCAACCCCTCAAGAAGTCCGAATGATTTTAGTTGATCCCAAGATGTTGGAATTGGCGATGTATGAAGGGATCCCGCATCTTTTGACACCTGTGGTAACTGATATGAAAGAAGCTGCCAATGCGCTGCGCTGGTGTGTAGCTGAAATGGACAGACGTTATCGCTTGATGGCTGCATTGGGTGTGCGCAATCTAACGGGGTTTAATAATAAGATAGCCAAAGCCCGTCAAGAAGGAAAACCGATTGTTGACCCCTTATTTCGTACAGCTGATGGCAGGGGTGAAGCGCCTGAGCTAGAACTCTTACCTTACATTGTTGTCTTAATCGATGAATTTGCCGATATGATGATGGTAGTGGGTAAGAAAGTAGAACAACTCATTGCACGGATCGCTCAAAAGGCGAGAGCTGCTGGGATTCACCTGATTTTAGCCACACAACGTCCTTCCGTGGACGTGATCACGGGTTTAATCAAAGCCAATGTGCCAACACGCATTGCTTTTCAAGTCTCTTCACGCATTGATTCACGCACTATTTTAGATCAACAAGGCGCTGAAAATTTGTTAGGCTATGGAGATATGTTGTATATGGCGCCGGGAACGGGCGTTCCGATGCGGGTTCATGGGGCTTTTGTCGCCGATCATGAAGTGCATAATGTGGTAGCTGCCTGGAAAGCACAAAGCGAACCGAATTATCTCGAAGAAATTACGAGTAGTGACACGCTAAGTAGTGCTGATGTGCCGATGTTAACAGGTTTGGAAGATGAAGACAGTGAAAACGATCCGCTCTACGATGAAGCCGTTCAAATTGTTCTGGAAACACGGCGTGCGTCTATCTCGGGTATTCAGCGCCGTTTAAAGATTGGATATAACCGCGCCGCGCGCTTGATTGAAAATATGGAAGCAGCCGGTTTAGTAGGACCAATGGAACACAATGGCAATCGCGAAGTGTTGGTGCCTTCGCGAAATGATAATGCGTGAGGAAGAAAAGTAAAATGCAAATGCAGTGGAATGCAGAAGTCTCTCGGGGTCCTGTCACGGTAATGGGGTGTCCCGCGGCTTCGCCGCGAGAGCCCTCCCCATTCACCGTGCCACCCCTCGAGAAAATCTCTTATAAAAAAAATTTATTCCATTATTTTAAGACAGCCATAATCTTTGTGTTTATCATTTTCTTTCCTTTGACTATTTATGCCAAAACTGCCATGAAAACTTTGCTTTCACAACTTGAACCCCTTCAACGAATGCAAGCGGATTTTTCACAGAAGACGATGGCTGATGGCAAAACAATACAAAGCGCTAAAGGTGAAATGGCCGTTTCACGTCCCGGAAAATTTTATTGGCATCTTCAGGGTTTAAGTGATCAAATCATTGTAGCCGATGGCCATTCTATTTGGGTATATGATAAAGATTTGGCACAAGTGACTGTACAGGATATGGAAACGTTACAAGCCGATGTACCGGGATTGTTATTAGCAGGGTCGCCTGATTATATCGAAAGCCGTTATACAGCGGAATTAATAGCTTCTGCTAAAAGCGATCAGGCTATTTTCAAATTAATTCCCCGTGAGTCCCAATCTTTATTTCAATATGCTTTATTGACCTTTCAAGGCAATAAACCGTTGAGCCTGTCTTTTATCGACAGTCTTGATCAGACGACGGAGCTTTTCTTTTCCAATGTGCGTATCAACCGTGATTTGCCGGCTGATTTATTTCACTTTGAACCGCCTAAAGGGGCCGATATAATAAGACAACAGAGTTAGAGAGGAATATGAGGACGGGATCTGAGCGATTAATACCTTTGGCAGCTCGAATGCGGCCTCAAACGATAAAAGAGTTTGTCGGCCAGTCTCATTTGTTGGGTGAGAATAAACCCCTGGCTAAAGCCTTAACGCAAGGGCATTTACATTCAATGATCTTGTGGGGGCCTCCCGGTACAGGTAAAACCACGTTAGCCCGTTTATTAGCTGAAAAAACGCAATCCAAAATGCAAACGCTATCAGCCGTGTTAGCCGGTGTGAAAGATATTCGTGAAGCCATGGAGGCAGCAAAACAAATTCGTCAAAGTCAGGGGATAGCGACAATCCTCTTTATTGATGAAGTTCATCGTTTTAATAAAGCCCAACAAGATGCCTTTTTACCTTTTATCGAAGAAGGGGTGGTCACTTTTATTGGAGCGACTACTGAAAACCCAGCTTTTGAATTAAATAATGCCTTATTATCGCGTGCGCGTGTCTATGTCTTAAAAAGATTGGAAGCAGCCGATATCCTAACTGTACTGCAGCAAGCTTTGCAGGATAAAACCCGCGGATTAGGTGAAGAAGATTACCATATTGAAAATGAAGACTTGCAGTTAATAGCAAGAGCCGCCGATGGAGATGCGCGCATGGCGTTAAATCTCCTGGAAATGGCCGCTGATTTTGCACAAGAAGAAAATCACCAACAAACCATCCGCCATGAAAGCATATTAGCGATATTAAACGAAGGCACACGCCGCTTTGATAAGGGAGGCGATCTTTTTTATGATCAAATCTCTGCTTTACATAAATCAGTTCGCGGCAGCGCGCCGGATGCAGCTTTATATTGGCTGGTAAGAATGTTAGACGGCGGTTGTGATCCGCTTTATATTGCAAGACGCCTTGTACGGATGGCTTGTGAAGATATTGGCAATGCCGATCCGCGGGCCTTACCGCTTGCTTTAAATGCCTGGGATGTCCAGGAACGGTTAGGCAGCCCTGAAGGGGAATTAGCGATTGCCCAAGCGATAGTATATTTAGCCTGTGCCCCTAAGAGTAATGCGGTGTATGTGGCTGTAGATAAGGCTAAGGCCGATCTTAAGCGCTTTGGTAGTCTTGATGTGCCGCTGCACTTACGCAATGCCCCCCGGCACTTAATGCGGGAATTGGGGTATGGGCGGGATTATCGTTATGCCCACGATGAACCTGATGCCTATGCCGCGGGGGAAGACTATTTTCCCGAGGGGATGGGGCGGCGGTGCTATTACGAACCGGTAGCGCGCGGGCTTGAAATTAAAATCCGCGAAAAATTGGAAGCCTTGCGGGAGCGGGATAAAGCCGCTAGACCGCTAAAGGAAATCAAAGACTAAGTCAATCTACTTTCTTAAAACAATCACTGTTATGATGTGCTTGAGTACAAGGTAAGATTAGCAAGGGTATTAATATGCTTGATCCAAAACTATTTCGTGATGAGGCTGCTTGTAAAGTCACCGCTGAGCGCTTGGCAGCCCGCGGTTATCAATTAGATCTCAACAAAGTCAG
>JAJNDI010000057.1 GCA_021156325.1 Gammaproteobacteria bacterium | reverse complement strand
TATGCTTGATCCAAAACTATTTCGTGATGAGGCTGCTTGTAAAGTCACCGCTGAGCGCTTGGCAGCCCGCGGTTATCAATTAGATCTCAACAAAGTCAGTGAATTTGAACAATTACGCAAATCTTTACAAACTAAAACAGAGACTTTGCAAAGTGAACGCAATAGTTTATCTAAACAAATTGGGCAGGCAAAATCAAAAGGGGAAGAGGCGGGTGATTTACTTAAAACAGTCGGTCAATTAGGGGAAGCGTTAAAAGAAGTCGAGAATCGTCTGGTTGAATTGCAAAGTAAAATGCGGCAATTTTATTATGACATTCCCAATCTTCCGCATGAGACAGTGCCGCGAGGTGCTAATGATAGTCAAAATCAATTAACACTGACGTGGGGTGAAATACCGCAATTTGCTTTTACGCCTAAAGATCATATTGATTTAGGCATGGCGCTGGGCTGGTTTGATTTTGAAAAAGCAGCGCAATTATCCGGTGCGCGCTTTGTGGTGATGTATGGCAATGCGGTGCGTTTACATAGGGCTTTGATTGCTTTTATGATCGATTTACACAGACGGGAACATGGCTATAAAGAAGTCTATGTACCTTATCTGGTTCATGAAGAAGCTTTATATGGTACAGGACAATTGCCCAAGTTTGCAGAAGATCAATTCATGACAAAAGGGGAGCAAACTCATGTGCTTATCCCCACCGCTGAAGTGCCGGTAACGAATCTGGTGAGAGACGAGATTGTAGAAGCAGAGTCCTTACCGCGCCGTTATGTGTGCCATACTCCCTGTTTTCGCCGAGAGGCGGGATCTTACGGTAAAGATACGCGAGGCATGATAAGGCAGCATCAATTTGAAAAAGTAGAGCTGGTATGGATAGTCAAACCTGAAGATTCTTATAAAGCGTTGGAAACTTTATCAATGCATGCTCAAGCAGTATTACAACAATTGCAATTGCCTTATCGGGTGATGACGTTGTGTACCGGGGATATTGGCTTTGCAGCCGCTAAGACCTATGATCTGGAAGTATGGTTACCGGCTCAGTCTTGCTATCGGGAAATCTCTTCTTGCAGCAATACAGAAGCTTTTCAAGCTCGCCGGATGCAAGCCCGTTGGCGAAATCCCTCTACCGGTAAACCTGAATTGGTACATACGCTAAATGGATCAGGCTTGGCTGTGGGGCGTACCTTAATTGCTATTATGGAAAATTATCAAATGGAAGACGGCAGGATTAAGGTACCAGAAGTCCTGCGTCCTTATCTCAACCAGGATGAAGTATTAGATTAATATGACAAGTGCATTATTAATTTCTGATTTACGAAAAACTTATGGAAATGGCGTTGAAGCTTTAAAAGGAATCAGCTTTGAAGTCGCTGAAGGGGATTTTTATGCGCTCTTGGGGCCTAATGGCGCTGGTAAAACGACCGCTATTGGGATCATCACTTCATTGGTTAATAAAACGAGCGGACATATTAGTATATTTGGCCATGATCTGAATAAAGAATCTCGCAAGGCCAAGGCGTTGATAGGTTTAGTACCCCAAGAATTTAACTTCAGTGTGTTTGAAAAAGTCTTGTCTATTGTGGTTACTCAAGCGGGTTACTATGGCATTCCCGCTTCTGTTGCCAAACCCCGGGCAGAAAAGATTTTAAAACAATTAGGGCTTTGGGATAAACGTGACAGCGCTGCGCGGTCCTTATCTGGCGGCATGAAACGCCGCTTGATGATAGCGCGCGCATTGATTCATGAGCCCAAATTATTAATTTTAGATGAACCTACGGCAGGTGTGGATATTGAACTTCGCCGCAGTATGTGGCAATTTTTAACAGACATTAACAGCCAAGGCGTCACGGTTATTTTAACCACCCACTATTTGGAAGAAGCTGAGCATTTATGCCGTAATATTGGGGTTATCAACAAAGGTAAATTGATTGAAAATACCTCGATGGGCAATCTGCTGCGCCGTTTGAATGTGGAGACTTTTATCTGTTATTTATCCAATGAAATAGCTGCTCTCCCGGAATTACCTGATTTTAATCCGGTTCTGGTGGATAACAAAACCCTGCAAGTAGATATTCAAAAAGGGAAAACTTTAAATGACTTATATGCCGCTTTATCGCAAGCGGGTATTCAAGTGGCGAGTATGCGAAACAAAGTGAATCGTCTGGAAGAAATGTTTTTACGATTGGTAGCAACAGATGCGTAATTACTATGCAAACTATGTCGCGTTTATGACAATTGTACAGCGTGAGATCACCCGTTTTATGCGGATTTGGGTGCAAACCCTCTTGCCGCCGGCCGTCACCATGACGCTTTATTTTGTGATCTTTGGGCATTTTATCGGAAGCCAGATAGGCGAGATGGGCGGTTATACCTATATGCAATATATTGCCCCCGGCTTGATCATGATGTCGGTTTTAACCAATTCCTATGCGAATGTTGTTTCTTCTTTTTTTGGAACGAAATATCAAGGTAATGTACAGGAATTGCTGATTGCACCTGTACCGCCTTCCATTATTTTAGCAGGCTATGTTATTGGCGGCGTTTTACGAGGCTTAATAACCGGTATCATTGTAACGGGTATTGCACTACTTTTTACCCATCTTCACTTGCAGCATCCTTTTGTTAGTTTGCTGGTGATTTTGGGATCATCTCTTTTGTTTTCAACGGCCGGTTTTATCAATGCAGTATTTGCCAGAAAGTTTGATGATATTTCTATTGTACCGACTTTTGTATTAACGCCTCTGACCTATCTTGGCGGTGTTTTTTATTCGGTTTCTTTATTATCGCCATTTTGGTATCACCTCTCCTTGGCCAATC
>JAJNDI010000008.1 GCA_021156325.1 Gammaproteobacteria bacterium | reverse complement strand
TTGCATTAAGGCGCTCAAACGCACCGCATTGCGTGCGTAATCACTAAATGTAAGGAAGGTGCCGGTGTAAGGAATAATACCGCCGTATAATGCTAACCCATTGGCAATGGCAGTCATGCCAAATTCCCTGACACCGTAATGCAAATAATTTCCCGCAAACTTACGCGGATTTATCGCACGAGACCCTTTCCAATCCGTGCAATTTGATCCGGTTAAATCGGCTGATCCGCCCAACAATTCAGACAAAAGAGGCCCAATGGCATTTAAACAGTGCTGAGATGCTTTGCGGGTCGCCACCGGTTTTGTATCGCGCTGCAATGTCTGGATAAGCTCCTCGATCGTTTTTTTCCAGGTATGGGGTAAGGTACCCTTAAAGCGGCGTTTTAGCTCAACTGCCAATGCAGGATGGGCTTTTTCATAACGATCCCATAAAGCTTGCCATTCACTTTCTGCTTTTTCACCCGGGATCTTCGCGTCCCACGCGTGGTAAATATCTTTTGGAATAACAAATGGCGCATGTGTCCATCCTAATTTTTCACGCGATTTTGCAATTTCACTTTCACCTAAAGGCGAGCCGTGGCTTTTGGCAGTACCGGCTAATGTCGGCGCGCCAAAAGCAATGGTGGTTTTGCAACACAATAAGCTTGGTTTGTCCGTCATAGATTTGGCTTGATGAATAGCCTTATTCACAGCAATGGGATCATGACCATCGATGCCGGGAATCACATGCCAGCCATAGGCTTCAAATCGCTTGGGCGTATTATCGGAAAACCACGGTGCGACTTCGCCATCGATAGAAATGCCGTTGTCATCCCAAAAAGCAATCAATTTGCCTAAACCCAAGGTGCCTGCAAAAGAAGCCGCTTCGTGAGAAATACCTTCCATCAGACAGCCGTCTCCTAAAAAGACATACGTGTAATGATCAATGATGTCAAAACCGGGTTGATTAAAGAGGGAGCTCAAATGACATTCTGCCAACGCCATTCCCACTGCATTGGCAAGCCCTTGCCCTAAAGGCCCTGTTGTGGTTTCAACACCGGGCGTGAGTCGAAACTCAGGATGACCGGGAGTTTTGGAATGCAATTGGCGAAAACGTTTAAGTTCATCCACACTGAGATCATAACCGCTTAAATGAAGCAAAGCGTATTGCAGCATTGAGCCGTGACCGTTGGACAAGATGAAGCGATCACGATTATGCCATTGCGGATTTTTCGGATTATGGCGCAAATGCTCCCGCCATAACACGGTTGCGATATCGGCCATGCCCATCGGCATGCCAGGATGTCCAGAATTGGCACATTGAACTGCATCCATACTGAGCGCGCGAATGGCATTGGCAAGGTCGTGATGAGACGGCATATTGAATCCTGAGAGAATGTTTTTGAATGGAGGTATTGTCTCGCACAATGAAAGGCAACGCAAATGTCATCTTTTGCTGGACGGGCTCATTTCGGGTGATATAATGACAAATTGCGCATTATAAAAATGAAACAAAAACAAGGGGTTATATTTTTAATATCGGCCTATGCCGGGATGAAAGGAGAAAAATTCATGACGCTCTCTACTAAATCGCATCCTAATAAATACTTTATTCCCCCTGAGGTGAATTTACCCGAAATTACGCCAAAAGTGATTGTAATCGTGATTTTCTTGACGATCTTTTTGGCAGCTTCGAATACTTATCTTGGTTTGAAAGTGGGTTTAACGATTACCGGCTCTATTCCGGCAGCAGTGATCGCCATGGGTATCTTGCGTTTCTTTAAACAGCATAACGTACTTGAAAATAACATTGCTCAGACGGCTGTTTCAGCAGGATCAATTATCATATCGGGTTTAATTTTTACTATTCCTGCTACTTTGATCATGGGGGCATGGACACATATCGAGTATTGGCCAACGATGGCAATTACACTCTTAGGCGGTATATTGGGCGTTTTATTTTCTATCCCCTTGCGGCGTGTCTTACTGGATAACCCCACGTTGACTTTCCCGGAAGGATTAGCCGTAGGCGAAGTTTTAAAACATTCTGCCGGTGAAAAAATGGGGTTAGGAACTCTTTTAACCGGGGGTGCGTTAGGGGCGGTAATCAGTGTAGGTCAAATCGGCCTTAAAGTGGTTTCAAGCGGTATTTCATACTGGACTAAAATTGGGCCAAGCCTCTATGGTATTGGCTTAGGCTTTTCGCCGGCATTGATTGGAGCGGGTTTTATTGTCGGTCTCAGTGTAGCGATGAGTATGCTGATTGGGGTGGTCTTGGGGTGGATCATCGGTGTTCCCTTGATCAGCGCCCATCATGGTATTCCTTCTGATCTCATAGGCCATGCTTCGGGTGAAATCGCCTATTTTTACTGGAGCCATTACATTCGCTATATCGGGATCGGTACGATCATGGTTGGCAGTATATGGGCTGTGATTTGTCTGATAAAGCCTATGGCTGTTGGAATTAAATCTTCCCTGGGAGCATTGAGAAAACGTACTGCCGATAGCGGCGCAATGCTGCGTACAGAACGGGATATTTCTATTCAAAAAGTATTGATCGGCAGTGTTATTGCCATTATTTTGATTTTTTTCATGATGCTATGGTTTACAAAAGAATGGGCGCCAGAGTTGACAACGACACAAGGCGTTATTTTTTCGCTCCTGAGTGCCGCTATCATCTATGGCCTGGGCTTTGTCGTTTCAGCTATTTGCGGGTATTTTGCAGGGCTGGTGGGGTCCTCCATTAGTCCTATTTCCAGCATGATTTTAATCGCAACGATTCTTACGAGCCTTCTTATGCTGGGTATTTCTTTTTTATGGCATTTACCGAGTGCAGAATTGGCCACTATGACGATTCTGGTTGTATTGATGAATGCAGTGATTGCCGCAGTTGCTTCTGTCAGTAACGATACAATGCAGGATTTAAAAGCGGGTCAAATCATCGGTGCAACGCCTTGGAAACAGCAGGTAATGTTATTTGTAGGCGTTGTGATAGCAGCCCTTATATTACCGGTGGTGATGCAATTGTTGTATCAGGCCTACGGTCTCGGCGGCGTGTTTCCGCGCCCTGGAATGGATCCGAGTCAAATGTTATTAGCACCGCAAGCCAGTTTGGTGGCAGCTGTAACACAAGGGGTGTTTGCTTTATCACTGCCTTGGGGATTGATCGGGTCAGGGGTTGGAATAGCCTTACTCGTGCTAGTGCTGGATAGAATATTGCGCCCCTACGGGTTGCATTTACATGTGTTGGGTGTAGGGATTGGTATTTACTTACCCTTTGAATCCACAATCCCATTGATCCTGGGCGGTATTGCGGCGGGTCTGGTGACGCATCTTACGAAAAAACACTTGCCGAAACAGCCTGTATTGGCTGCAGCCAAATATGCTGAGATCCAGCAGCGCGGTTTGTTAGCAGGTTGCGGCTTGGTTGCGGGTGCAGCACTTGCAGGCGTGGGCCTGGCGATCCCCTTTGCGATAGCGGGATCATCCAACATTTTAAATGTAGGGGGTGCAGGCTTTAAACCTTATGCTGATTTGCTCGGATTATTCATCGCCGCTGGCCTGGTTTATTGGATTTATCGGGTATCAACGAAAATAGCGTGGTAATGTATTTATACATTTCTTGCCCCCTTTGAAAAAGGGGGCAGCCGTGTACAGCGTACACGGGGGGAGATTTTGGAGTGTTGCAGACTTTAAATCCCCCCGCCACGGCTCTCGCCGTGTCGACCTCCTTTTTCAAAGGGGGTAAAAATTCCCCCTCTGCAGACTAAAGAGTGTTATGATTTGCTTGAAGTGTTAAGAAAAAATCATAAAGGGAATATCTGAGTAAATGTCTGATCGGCGCAATACTTTTTTAGTCAAAGAGCATATCTCGGGTTTGCCAAACCGATGGGATTTGCTTGCCCTTTTGATCATCTTAACAGTATTTATTGCCTTATCCCATGCCGCACGTCAAATGGCAATGCCTTATCAAGTGGGGGAAATACTGCCTATCAGTTTAGATCCTTCTCACTTACCGATGTATGCTTTGCGTACGGTCTTACGCCTTATCATTGCCCTCTTTTTTTCATTGTTGTTTACTTTTATCTTTGCTGCGTGGGCTGCGAAGAGCCGGCGCGCTGAAAAGATTATCATTCCCATGATTGATATTTTTCAATCAGTCCCTGTCTTGGGTTTTTTATCGATTGCCATCGTGAGTTTTATTCATCTTTTTCCCAATAGTCTCTTAGGTCCTGAGTGTGCCGTTATCTTTGTTATTTTTACCAGTCAAGCATGGAATATGGCGTTAAGTTTTTATCAAAGCTTACGAACAGTGCCGGCTGATTTTCGGGAAGCCGCTGCCATGTTTCAATTATCTGCCTGGCAGCGTTTTTGGCGTGTCGATGTGCCTTACGCTATGCCGGGATTATTGTGGAATATGATGTTATCGATGTCAGGCAGTTGGTTTTTTATCGTGTTTTCAGAAGCCATTACTATTGCTGATCAACGGATCTTGTTACCCGGTATTGGCTCTTATATTGCAGAAGCGATCATTCAAACGGACATTCGGGCAGAAGTCTATGCCATTATTGCTATGTTAATAGTAATTTTACTGTACGATCAATTACTCTTTCGTCCTTTATTATATTGGGCAGAACGTTTTAAAGTCAGTCAAACTATCGAAGAAGATCCCGCTTCAGCGCCTTTATTAACGGAATTATTTCATCGTGTAAAATCCTTGCATTGGATCCGCCTCTATTTTCATCGCTTAACGAATGTCTTTATCAATAATCGATTTTGTAATCATAAACTTCGCCATAAACCCACTGCGTTAAATAATACACGCCGGTATTGGCATAATCTGCTGTGGAATATCGGCCTTTTTATGGTTATTGGGTTGACCCTCTACAGCTTATATCGATTTATTCAACAAGCGGTTACCTTACATGAAGTATTGCATGTGCTTTTCTTAGGATTAATAACAACTTGCCGTGTGGCTGTTTTGTTAGTGGTAGCCTCTCTCATTTGGGTGCCTCTGGGGGTTTGGATCGGGATGAACTCGAGAGCTACCCGTATTGTACAACCGATTGTGCAATTCCTGGCGGCATTTCCTGCCAATTTATTTTATCCTTTGTTTGTCATTGTTATTTTGACCTATCACTTAAATGTGAATATCTGGGTAACACCCTTGATGATCCTGGGGAGCCAATGGTATGTGTTGTTTAATGTCATCGCGGGCGCCTCAACGCTGCCTAAGGATTTGTATTTTGCGACAGCGAATTTTGGCGTGAGAGGATTTTTATGGTGGCGTAAATTGGTGTTGCCTGGTATTTTCCCCTTTTATGTAACCGGCGCGATGACAGCAGCAGGGGGTGCGTGGAATGCAAGCATTGCAGCTGAAGTGGTGAGCTGGGGCAAAACCCAGCTGGTAGCAACCGGTTTGGGCGCTTATATTACTCAATATACCACTAAAGGTGATTTTCAGCGCATTGCGCTGGGTGTTGCCGTCATGTGTTTTTATGTATTATTACTGAATCGACTCTTGTGGAAACCTTTATATACCTTGGCAGAAGAGCGTTATTCGCTGACGGCATTGAGTGAAGCATGATTATGAAAAAAGCCTTATTATCCGTTAACAATATTTGTAAATCCTTTAAAAAAGAAAACGCTCCCGATTTATTAGTGTTAAAGGATGTTAATTTCACCTTATATGAAGGTGAAATTGTCGCTTTGCTGGGGAGATCGGGTTCTGGCAAATCAACTTTACTTCGTATTATTGCAGGGCTTATTAAACCTTCTTCAGGCTCCGTTATTTATCGCGGGAAACCTCTCCTAGGGCCTGCTGAAAGTATCGCTATGGTATTTCAACATTTTGCATTGCTGCCATGGTTAAGCGTTTTGCAGAATGTGGAACTGGGGCTTGAAGCGCAAGGTCTCCATCGCGAAGAGCGGCGCACCAAGGCTTTGAAAGCGATAGATATAGTAGGGCTTGATGGTTTTGAATCTGCCTTACCCAAAGAACTGTCAGGCGGTATGTGCCAACGGGTAGGATTTGCGCGCGCTTTGGTAGTAGAACCCGATATTCTCTTGATGGATGAACCTTTTTCGGCTTTAGATGTGTTGACGGCTGAGAATTTAAGAAGTGATTTGTTAGATCTCTGGCAAGTGCGAAAAGCCAAAAACCGCACAAGCGGTATGATCTTTGTAACCCATAACATTGAAGAAGCCACTTTTTTAGCAGACAGGATCATTATTTTCGACAGTGATCCCGGGGCTGTTCGTGCTGAAATGCCCGTACTTTTACCGCATCCCCGTGACGAACAAGCCCTTCGTTTTCGCAATACAGTGCATGATGTGTATAAGCTCATGACCACCGAAGAAAAAGCAGGGGCGAACACGGTAGAAGAAAGATATAAAGACATTGGCATTGGATATCGTCTGCCGGATGTCAATATTGCTGAAGTGATTGGTTTGCTGGAAACAATTGAAGATGAGGGCGAAAATGACACGATGGATTTACCCGAATTGGCTGAATCCACTCAATTAGCGGTCGATGAATTATTTCCCTTGACGGAAGTTCTGGAAGTGTTACGCTTTGCCATCGTTTCCCAAGGACTTATTCACATAACGTCTGCGGGAAAACGTTTTGTTGAATTAGGGTTATTAGAAAGAAAATCGGTTTTCGCACGCCATTTAATTCGCTATGTGCCGCTGGCTCGTCATATTCGCCAAGTATTGGATGAAAAAGAAATGCATGCGGTCAGTGAAGATTTCTTTTTAAAAGAATTGGCAGAGTTTTTTAGCGAAGAAGAAGCAGAGCGGGTATTGCGTGTCATCATTGAATGGGGACGTTATGCTGAAATACTCGCTTATAACTATAATACAGGACTATTGAGCTTGGAAAATCCCAGTTAATTTTTACCCCCCTTTGAAAAAGGGGGCCGACACGGCGTAACTGTGGCAGGGGGATTTTAACTGCTTAAACTTAACTTTTTTGAATTTATAAAATGATTACATTACAAAACATTAGCCTGCGCCTTGGACAAAAAACGTTGTTTAATCAGGCAAACATTACCCTCTTTGCCAAAGAACGTATTGGTTTGATAGGCGCTAATGGCTCTGGTAAATCCACTTTATTTAATCTCTTGCTGGGTCAGATGACCACCGATGCCGGTGAAGTCAGCATACAACCTAATCTTTCTATTGCGCATGTCCGGCAGGAAATGCCTTTAACCGATGCAACCGCTGTGGAATATGTGCTGGCAGGTGATGCGGACTTAATGCAAATCGAAACCGCTATTATAGAAGCTGAAAAAGCCCAAACTTATGAACGATTAGCTGAATTGCACACAAGGCTTGGCGATATCGATGGTTACACGGCGAATGCCCGTGCTTCCCGCTTATTGGTGGGCTTGGGCTTTTCGCAGGCAGAATTGACGCAACCGGTTTCGGCTTTTTCGGGCGGCTGGCGTATTCGATTGAATCTGGCGCAGGCGTTGATGTGCCGATCTGATCTTTTATTATTAGATGAACCGACCAATCACCTCGATCTGGATGCTATCATTTGGCTTGAAAAATGGCTGCAGCAATATCAAGGCACGTTGATTTTGATTTCCCACGATCGGGAATTTTTAGACAGTATTGTCAATCGGATAGTTCATGTGGAAAATCAACAATTATTTTCTTATGGCGGTAACTATACTCAATTTGAAAAAATACGTGCCTTAAAGCTTGCGCAGCAGCAAGTAGCTTATGAAAAACAGCAAAAGAAAGTGGCACATACCATGGATTTTGTGAATCGGTTTCGTGCCAAAGCCTCCAAAGCCAAACAAGCGCAAAGCCGCTTGAAATCATTAGCTAAAATGGAAATTGTGAGCGCTGTAGCCGTAGAATCTCCGTTTCAATTTGAATTCCGGCCTGTGCCCAATTGCCCCAATCCTCTTCTGACCGTAGAAGATGTTTCTGCAGGGTATGGCAATAGAACAGTATTGAAGTCGTTTTGCTGGGGATTAGCGCCTAAAGAGCGCATTGGTTTATTAGGGCCAAACGGGGCGGGTAAATCTACCTTTATCAAACTGTTAGCGGGTGAATTAAAACCGCAAGCGGGCACATTTCTATTGGCTAACGGGGTTAAAGTAGGTTATTACGCTCAACATCAATTGGAATATTTACAAGCTGATAAATCGCCATTAGATCATTTGCAAGTGATAGATAATAAAGCCACGCCCCAAATGTTACGCAATTTTCTAGGTGGTTTTGGGTTTGCAGGCGAGATGGCCACTGCCAAAGTGGCTCCTTTTTCGGGAGGCGAAAAAGCCCGAGTGGCTTTAGCCTTATTGGTATGGGCAAAGCCGCAGATTTTGCTATTGGATGAACCCACTAACCATCTCGATATGGCGATGCGAAATGCCTTGAGCCTGGCCTTGCAGGATTTTGAAGGGGCCATGATCTTATGTTCGCATGACCGGTATTTGTTATCGTCAGCAGTCGATGATTTTCTCTTGATTTATCAGGGAGAAGTGCGGCGTTTTGATGGGGATGTAGAGGCTTATTACCAATGGATGGCAAAGCAACATATTGTGAAACCCGAAAATACCCCTGTGAAATTGCCGGCAGATGCAGACGGTAAAACACCCGATCAAATTCGGCAAGAATTGCAAAAAGAGCAATCATTGCTTGAGAAGAAGCTTGAAAAATTAACGCGGGAGATGGAGTTGATTGAAACCCGGCTAAGCGCCTTATATCAGGCGGGGCTGCAATCGGGGGATGAATCGAAAAAGTTAACAGAATCCCTCACTCAAGTGAAAAATGCCCGTGAAAAGGCGGAAAGCGATTGGCTATACGCCCAAGGGCTGGCGGATGGGTTATAAAATGGGATTAAATAAATTCCCCTTTTTTCAAAGGGGGGTGAAATACCCTTTTTGTCAAAAACCATGGTACAATCCACCCCGCTGAATCCTTAAGAACTTGTTCAAAGTCTCGCTAGGTGGGAGGAAAAAGGCTTGATTGTCGAGAATCGTAGCGCAGCATATTTGACTATATGTGAGCAACGAATCGCAGAGAATCAAGCCTTCTTACCCCACATAGTAGAGAATCTGAATAAGTTCTAAGCATTGATCGAAACAGGGGTATTACCATGTCATCAATAGAAAGCGCCGTATTAAGTCAGCAGGCCGAGTCCCGTACCCAAACGGGATCGTGGTTTGCCTGGGTCATTTGTTTTGTTTCTTCACTCTTTTTTTTCTATGAGTTCTTGCTTGCCAATATGTTCAATACCATTGCGCCAAGCCTTGAAAGCAGTTTTCATGTCACGGCGTCCCGCTTGGGTATATTGTCAGCCGGTTATTTCTGGGCAGATGTCTTGTTTTTATTTCCAGCCGGCTTATTACTCGACAGATTCTCTACCCGTAAAATCATCCTTATTGCCATGAGTTTATGTGTCTTAACCACCGCGGGGTTTGCTGTTTCAGAGTCGTTGCAAACCGCCTTTTTATTTCGCTTCTTAAGCGGGATTGGAAATGCTTTTTCCTTCTTGAGTTGTATTCGCTTGGCTGCCCGGTGGTTTCCTCCCACACGCCTGGCATTGGCAGTAGGAGTCATTGTCACGATTGCGATGGTAGGAGGCATGTCAGCTCAAACACCGTTAACATTGGCTGTTCAAGCCTTCGGATGGCGCCATGCTTTATTACTGAATGCTGCATTGGGATTGGTATTTTTACTGTTAATTATGGTGTTTATACGGGATTATCCCTCGGCCGATGGGAAAACAGCCCATCATAGCGACAAACAAATTTTGCAGTCGATTGGCTTTTGGAAAAGCATTGGTTTGGCTCTCCAAAATAGACAAAATTGGTTAGGCGGCCTTTATACTAATCTCATGAATTTACCGTTAGTATTGTTCGGTGCTATTTATGGCGCTTCTTATCTTCATCAAGTTCGCGGGGTTACGGAAGAAGAAGCATCCTGGATAATATCGACTTTGTTTTTAGGGACTATTATAGGCTCTCCAGTGATGGGTTGGTTTTCCGACAGAATTGCAGAACGTGTGCGCCCCATGAGGGCGGGGGCTGTGATCTCTATTGCTTTGGTTTTAGTGGTTTTATATGTGCCTCATTTATCCCTTATGTCGTTAACATTGCTGTTTTTCCTGGTGGGATTTGTAACCAGTACTCAAGTGCTGGCTTATCCTCTTGTGGCGGAAAGTAATCCGCTTGTATTGACGGGCTCCAGTGTAGGATTAGCTTCTGTCATTATCATGAGCGGCTATGCTATTTTCCAACCCGTGTGCGGTATTTTAATGGATCTGCATTGGGACGGTACGATGGTTAATGACGTTCCATTTTACAGTCTTGCTGATTATCGCCTGGCCTTTTTATTGATCCCCATCGGATTTATTATCAGCTTTATCGTTACATTGTTTTTGCGAGAAACCCACTGCCATTCAGAGACTTTAGAGGAGCTACAACATGAGTACACCCGCAGCCATGACCTTTGATCAACAACGTTATTCTGTTGAATTTGGAGCAAAAGCATGGGTCATCGTGTTTACCTGCAGTTTGTTTTTCTTTTATGAATTTGTCCAGCTCAATATGTTTAATGCGCTGGATGCGCAATTAATTGCAACTTTTCAAGTCGATGCGACGCGTTTAGGTAAATTATCAGCGATATATTTCCTCTCAAACGTTTTATTTCTATTTCCCGCAGGGATTTTGCTTGACAGATTCTCGGTGCGTAAACTGGTGCTGGTTACTATGGGCGTTTGTGTTTTTGGTACCTATTTATTTGCCTTATCCACCAGTTTTGTGATGGCAGAAACGGCGCGTTTCTTAACGGGGATCGGCAGTGCTTTTTGTTTCTTAAGCTGTATTCGCCTGGCTTCACGCTGGCTGCCTGAACGTAAAATGGCATTGGCAGCCGGTTTTATTGTTACCATGGGGATGCTGGGCGGCATGGTGGCACAAACGCCGATGACTTTATTGGTGGCTCATGTCGGTTGGCGTCATGCGCTTGTCTTCAATGCGTCTGCCGGCGTATTATTTTTAATTTTGATTGCTCTTCTTATTAAAGATTATCCGGCTAATCTTGCCAAACTCTATCGTGAACAAAAAAACAATCAGCGGCAGCTTGGATTTTTACGCACTCTGAAATTAGCTTTTATTAACCGGCAGAATTGGGCTTGCGGTATTTATACGGCTTTATTAAATTTACCTATTTTCTTGCTGGGTGCGGTGTGGGGAATGCCTTATTTAACAACGGTGCGTCATTTATCCCCTACGCACGCTTCAGTGGTAACTTCCATGTTGTTTTTAGGCACTATTGTTGGTTCACCCTTAGCAGGATGGCTATCCGACCGATTAGGGTTACGCAGAATGCCGATGATAGCGGGTGCTGCATTCACTTTATTATTTATCTGTGCCACTTTATATATTCCTCATCTTGGTTTCCAAGCGCTGTTATTTTTATTTTTAGCTATTGGTGTCATTTCCAGTGCGCAAATTATTTCTTATCCGACAGTTGCAGAAAGTAATCCTCTTTTTTTAACGGCAACAGCAGTGAGCGTTGTTTCACTTTCTTGCATCAGTGCTGGCGGCATATTTCAATATTGGTTTGGCCGCTTGATGGATTGGAAGTGGGATGGTTTGGTGGTAGAAGGCATGCGGGTTTATTCTAAAACCAGTTTTGACATCGCTTGTTTGATCATGCCCATAGCGTGTGTAGTATCCTTAATAGCCGCTTTATTGGTGCGGGAGACGTTTTGCCGTCTGAGAGACAACGTTTAGTATTGAATTTTTGCCAGAACTCCCAAATAGCAGTAAAATAGAAAATAGGGAGGGAAAAGCCATGCAATTATTAGCACAAGAAGACCTGGCGATTGCTGAAGCGGTTATCAAAAAACATATTGATTTATTGCCCGATGGTGAAAGCCTGCCGATGCCAAAGCTCCTGATTGGTGTGGAGTGCGCGCTGGAATATAGTTCACCAGCGTGGATGTTAGAATTGTCAGAAGTGTTTGGTGATCGCTATGGTTTATTTAAAGGCGAACACATTACCCGCTGCGTACTGCTGCATTACTTGTTAAAAGGCAAGACCATTCATTAGTTTATATTAAGCTGTTGTTTGTCAAGGTAGAGTTAAAGCCAAATGACAATAAAGTCAAGCACATATCAATTGAGTTTTGAATTGACGAAATAAATAAAATCATTGCACTACATTTCCATCCCATAATTGTTTTATAAAGGTTTCCCACGGGAGTATAGTAATTCCATCTTCTTTTCGAGCTATGGGATCTTGACTGATTAAATAATATTTTTCTATTTTGTTTTCTTGTATCAATTCGGTTAATCCTTTGAGGTGTTTTCTCGAAATTTTCTTTGCTGCTTTGACTTCGATTGCAATTTTATCTCCAATAATGAAATCTACTTCGTATCCATCCTGTGTCCGCCAAAAAAATAAAGGAATATTTTTTCTGGTGTAACTAAGATAAGCACGCAGTTCCATTGCAATAAAATGTTCAAATGCCTGTTCAAATAAATCACTTGCTTCCGGGATAAGATCAATTTTGGCAAGGCGGTTTTTAACGCCGGTATCAAAATAATAAAAGCGGGCAGTGGCTATGGCTTTACGTTTGAGGGAATGTTGCCATGGTACCAGGGTAAATCCTAAAAAGGTGTCTTCTAAAATTTGATAATACTCTCGTAAAGTTACGCTGCTGACGCCTGCATCAGAAGCAATCGCTGAATAGTTCAAAGTGCTGCCGCTGGTTATTGCTGATAATTGTAGAAAACGACTAAAGGAGGGAAGTTTTTGAACCAACGCTTCTGCTTTTATTTCTTCTTCGAGATAAGTATGAACATAAGCCTCTAAATCTTCTTGGGGTTCTTCGCTTAAGGTAACCATAGGCAGCCCGCCATATTGTAAATAGTGCTGTAAATTAAAATTAGGCAATTCGTGGTAAGTCAGAGGGAAGAGGGCGGCTTGACGTGCGCGTCCTGCTAATAAATTAACTCCCTGATGCTTTAATTGACGGGCACTGCTGCCGGTTAATAAGAAGCGCCATTGTTTGTCTTCAATCAATCGATGAACTTCATTTAACAAAACCGGGATCCGCTGTATTTCATCAATGACGATATAGGGTTTTGGGTTAACCGCTATCATGGCTTCTAATTGGCTCGGGTTGTCGAGTAATCGTAGATATTGCTCTGAATGAAGCAAATCGATGATAAGCGCTTCATGGCTCAATTCATGCCGGATCAAGGAAGATTTTCCCGTAGCCCTGGGGCCGAAAAGAAAATGGGATTTTTTCGTAAGTAGTTGTTTTATATCTAAAAGTCGTTTCAAGTACATAAAAATTAACCAAAAATCTAAAGCCACACTTTAGATTTCTGAAAAAAAATCCATTCGGCTCTCACCCAATGCAGCAGCTCAACTAAGGATTGGTGCAAGTCTTTTAACTGGAGCGCCTTTCGTACACCGAAAAACAATAAGCAAAAGGGTGTTTTGAGTCAGCAGGATATTCTTCATGTTGTATCTCCCGCCATTCTTCTTTGTGCCATTCTGGAAAATACGTATCCCCTTCGACAGTGGCTTCCACATGAGTAAGATACAAGCGGCTTGCAAGCGGCAAAGCTTCTGCATATAAATGACTGCCGCCGATAATGAAAATTTCTTCTTTATCCGTTTCCTTCTTGGCAATAGATAAAGCGGTTTTTAAATCTTTTACCGCTTGAATATCATCAGCAACCCAGTGAGGATCTCGTGTTAATACGATATTGTTTCGATTTGCCAGGGGTTTTCCTAAAGATTCAAAGGTATGCCGTCCCATGATAACGGTTTTTCCCCAGGTGAGATGTTTAAAATGACGCAGATCGGCCGGTAAATGCCAGGGGATCTGTTGGTTTTTGCCGATGACGCCGTTTTTGGCAACGGCAGCAATGAGTGCAATGGTGGACATTCTTTTTTATTCCAATACCCGAGTCTGTCTCTAAAAAGACAGTTTACCTCAACCCCAAGAGCAGGGCTATTCCACGTAAAGGTCTTCTCCACCCTGGCTGCTTGTCCCACCATGCGTATCATCAGCATCCATTCCAAACTCATTGCGGATCTCTGCTGCCCGTTTTTGGAGGTAGACATCGCGTAAGGTAACGTAAGGATCAATCGATGCAGTATCCAGAGCAGGGTCGGATTTTAAGAAATTGGCACGTACGTTGAGATAGGCCAAGCTTTCTCCAGCATAACTGTAGCCATGCGGATAGGCAAAGTATACATAAGGCCAAACGGTCATAAAATAATTAGGAATAAAGGCAATAGCATCTCGTATTGTACTAGGTCCTAAAACAGGGATCACAAAATAAGAAGAGTCTTCCCAACCCCAATGCGCTAACGTTAAACCGAAATCTTCTTCATGTTTTTCTAAACCAATTGAAGTGGCAGGATCGAATAAACCTCCGATACCCACTGTGGTATTTAGCAAAAGGCGGCCTGTATCTTGTGTTGCCTGGCCTCCTTTACCTTGCAAGACACCATTAATAATGACGGGAATATCATTTAGGTTACTAAAGAAGTTAGTGATTCCAGTACGAATAATCTCGGGCGTTAAATTAATGTAAATCTCGGCTAAGGGTTTTATGAGAATATTATCCAATTGTTTGTTAAAGCGGTAAGCACCACGATTGTAGGAAGATAAGGGATCGGGAGTAGGCTCATTCTCCCCAAGCGGTTTTGTCTGCGGCGTTGCTTGTGCTGCTAAAACAGGGCTGAAGCCCTGTACGCTCATCAGCAAAGCTGTGCAAAGAAGCAATGACCGTAATCTACCCATAAACCCTTAATCCTTATAAAAACCCTACAGCATAGTGATAAAAACATGCAAAAACCATGCTCATGTTAAAAATGAACAAAATTTTTACCAAAATACGCCTGATCTGCTAAAAGCATAGAGCCTATCAGCAAAAAAGTTATTTCAACCGAAACCATGCTTCCTGGGTAGCATGGATCAAAGCATCGGTGGTAGCAGCTTCACTGGCTGCATGACCGGAATGACGAACAATATGCAAAGTGGAGGCAGCCCAAGCTTTATGTAATCGCCAGGCAGCTTGGGCAGGACAAATGATGTCGTAACGTCCCTGGACAATAATTCCCGGAATATGAGCGATACGATGCATATTTTTTAACAATTGATTCTGTTCTAGAAAACAAGCTTGCCGAAAATAATGGGTTTCCATACAAGCCATACTGATGGCCATAGCAGGATCACTAAAGAGATCATTCATCTTTTCACTGGGGAGCAAAGTGCTGATCCGACCTTCCCAAAGGCTCCATGCTTTGGCGGCTGCCATTCGGGTGATTTCATCCTGTCCTGTTAAACGAGTATAAAAAGCATCGAGGAGATCATGCTGACGCTCATCTTCAGGAATCACGCTGATGAAATCTTCCCAATAATCGGGGAAAATACGATTTGCGCCATCGCGATAAAGCCAGGTAAGTTCTTCATCAGTTCCTAGAAAGATCCCTCTTACAATAAGGAAAAGCACAGGTTCTGGATGGGCTTGTGCATAAGCTAAACTTAGCGTAGATCCCCACGATCCCCCAAATACAACCCATTGTGAAATATTCAAATAGCGGCGAATAAATTCGATATCGCTGATTAATGCGGCCGTATTATTATGGGTTAATTCCGCATGGGGTTTGGAGCGACCGCAACCGCGTTGATCAAACAAAATAATGCGGTATTTTTCAGGATCAAAAAAACGTCTGGCATCTTCGGAGCAGCCGCAGCCGGGGCCGCCGTGGACAAATAAAACCGGAAGTCCTTGAGGGGATCCTACCTCTTCCACATAGAGAAGATGAGGTTTTTCTACCGCTAAATGATGGACGGCGTAAGGTTTAATGCTGGGGTAATAAGGCTGCATGCAATTCTCTTATATATTCTTTGCGTTTTGTTTAGGCTTCGTTGTCAGCTTGGCTCGCAGCTCATGTATTGATTTATACACCGCATTTCGCCACCCCCGTGTCTTGCCTAAAATCAAAACGCTTTGAGTATGGCTAGCCAATAAAATAACAATAGAATAAAAACGATGGATTGTAAATGCAATCGTTAGACAAGTAGATGGAAAGAATATAATATTAGAATAATGAATAAAAAGACCGAATAAGCTCGCCAAGACTTTGCTGTGGCAGAACTTATTCGGCGCCCCAAAACCAAAAAGTTTACTTATTCTACAACCTGCTGGCCAGCAGGCAATACGTAGTAATTACTTAGATCTATAATTTAAAGGCGAAGGGTATATGAATACTATTATTGATAAACTTATTTTACAAGTTGATTATGGTTTGCGTACGATCTGTTTGACACCATCCTCATCAACACGTCCCAGTCCGGCGAATGCGGTTTCTTCTCAAGAGAGTTTAAATTTAAATGAATCTCGATTGAGCGCCAATCTGCTGAGAGTGGACGATGCCGGTGAGGTTTCTGCACAAGCTTTATATCAAGGACAAGCATTGACTACTCGTTCTGCTGATTTGAAAGCAACTCTCCTTGAAGCAGCTGAAGAAGAAAATGATCATTTAGCCTGGTGTCAAGAGAGGCTTTACGATTTAGGTGCTCATCGCAGCTATTTTAACCCTCTATGGTATATGGGATCTTTTTGTTTAGGCGTTATCGCCGGACTTATCGGTGATCGCTGGAGTTTGGGGTTTTTAGCAGAAACTGAAAAACAAGTGGTAAAACACTTGGAAGATCACTTGGCGCGTTTGTCGAACGCTGATCAAAAAACACGCCGGGTGTTTGAGCAAATGCGTGAAGATGAATTAAAACATGCTACAACAGCGATTCAGTATGGCGCTGCTGATTTGCCTGCACCCATTCAACGGCTTATGAAAGGCATGTCGAAAGTGATGACGACTATGTCATTTTATCTTTAGAATACTGTGGAAGATATTCATTCGCTGCGCGGCACCCTCTCCCACTACGTGGGAGAGGGAGAAAACACACGTATTTCGCTTTAAATTCTCTCTCCTGCCGCAGGCGAGCAGGAATATTTACAGAAATTGATTTTACAACGTACTAGAGTCTGTCTTCAAATGCGCTAGGATGGAGTAGAAGTGATTGATTGTCGAGTAACAAAGTACCGCAGATGTGGTGATATGTGAGCATTGGAACGCAGAAAATCAATCACTTATACCCATCATAGTAGCATTTGACGACAGACTCTAATTACTCGTTGAATAAATCGTGTTTAAGGGCGATATTTTCGCTGATATTGCGCCCGTAGAAAATTTCAAGCATTTCTCTTTTTAATTGTTGTTTGATTTGCAAGACTTCTGCTTTCTCGAATTCATTTTCACCTGCGCCGAAAAGATAGTTATCTAATATAAATTCTTTTAAAAGCATTTTAACGTGAAAAATGTTTTCTTGATACACATTTACATCAATCATTTGATAACGTTCACGCGCTTCTTTTGATAGATAGTTCTGAATAGAATTGATATTATGATCAATAAATAGCTTTTTTCCTGACACATCGCGGGTGAAGCCGCGTACACGATAATCTACGGTGACAATATCAGAATCGAAACTATGTAATAAAAAATTCAGCGCTTTAAGGGGTGAAATAACACCACAGGTTGAAACATCAATGTCAGCGCGAAAAGTGCTGATCCCATTATCCGGATGGCTTTCTGGATACGTATGAACAGTGATATGGCTTTTATCCAAGTGCGCGGCTATGGCATCAGGCAAAGGACCGGGTGTTTCTTCATTTAAGTCTGACTTTTCACCGAAAGAACCATCACCTTCTGCAATGAGCATTGTGACGCTGGCGCCTTGCGGATCATAATCCTGGCAGCTTGTATTTAAGATAGTGGCTCCGATAATCCGGGTCACTTTAGTGAGAATATCGGTTAAGCGCTTACTATTGTAGGCTTCATCGATGTATTGAATGTATTCTTGGCAATGCTGCTGGGTCTTTGCATAGCAAATATCGTAAATATTAAAACTTAAGGTTTTCGTCAAATTATTGAAACCATGCAGCTTTAACTTCGTATTCATGATTGCATTCTCCGGTATATTTTACCCCCTTTGAAAAAGGAGGGTGATGTACCATAGCGTACATCGGGGGGATGGTATCTAACTCAGATCAGCAACGCGTAATATCTTCATTGAGTTAGTACGTCCATGTATCCCCACAGAATCTCCTTTGGTGATGATAATAGAATCTTCTGCTTGCAGCAAACCCCGTTTTTTAAGGGAGATAATCGCTTCTTTATTGAGGTGAGTCCGCGGAAATTGAGTGGCATCGAAACTGATAGGATAAACCCCGCGGTATAATGTCATTTTACGCCGTGTTGTTTCATGACGGCTCAAACCGAAAATGGGAATACCTGAGCGGATGCGCGACATCCAAAGCGGTGTTGATCCGGATTCTGTTAAAGCAATGATTGCCCGAATATCAAAATGATTGGCTGTATACATGGTAGCCATTGCAATGGCTTCATCAACCCGTGTAAAAGAACATTCCACACGATGTCGAGAGACTTGTGTCACCGATTGTTTTTCAGCACCTACACAAATGGCATGAGCGGTTTCAATAACTTTAACCGGATACTGGCCGCTGGCGGTTTCGGCTGAAAACATCACTGCATCCGTACCGTCAATAATGGCATTGGCTACATCAGATACTTCCGCGCGGGTGGGTACAACATGATGTATCATTGACTCTAACATTTGCGTTGCCGTAATAACGGCTTTGTTAAAAGTACGTGCTTTATGAATAATATCTTTTTGTACGGCGGGTAATTCTGCATAACCAATTTCAATCGCTAAATCCCCGCGTGCTACCATAACAGCATCAGAAACATGAATGATTTCATCAATATTGGCAACTGCTTCCGTGCGTTCTATTTTTGCAATAATACCTGAAGAACCTTTAGCCGCATGGATGAGGTCACGGGCGAGCTTGATATCATCTGCATTACGGGGAAAAGAAACTGCAATATAGTCAACCCCGTGCTGAACCGCAAATTTGAGATCAGCCCTGTCTTTATCGGTTAAAGCAGGGGCTGTTAAACCGCCGCCCTGGCGGTTAATTCCTTTATTGTTAAGTAAAATGCCGCCCGATTGAACTCGGCAATGAATTTTTCGACCCATGATATGGTTGACACGCAATTCAATCAAACCATCATCTAATAGCAAGATATCGTTAGGTTTTACATCATCAGGCAAGGCTTTGTAAGCAACCCCCACGGTATGGTCATCACCGGCATCATCCGGTAATTCGGGATCCAGGCAAAAATCGGCGTTATTTTTTAATTCAGCAGAACCTGTTTTAAAGCGGGCAATGCGTATCTTGGGGCCTTGCAAATCAGCGAGGATCCCTATTTCTTTATCCATCTGTTGCGAAATCTCACGCACCTGTTGAATGCGGGTTAACTGCTGCTCTTGTGTGCCGTGTGAAAAATTAAGCCGCACTAAATCGACTCCTGCCTTTAAGAGAGCTTGTAATACCGTTTTATCATCGGTAGCAGGACCCAGTGTCGCAATGATTTTGGTACGGCGCGGTTTAACAGGATGCATAGCATTCACGGGTGTTTTCCTCTTGCTTCAAGTATATCAATACCGGGTAAGCATTTTCCTTCTACATATTCTAAAAAGGCGCCGCCGCCCGTAGACATATAAGAAATAGCCGACAATACACCGGCTTTTTCAATGGCGGCTAAGGTGTCTCCTCCGCCTGCTATTGAAAAAGCGGAAGACTCAGCGATTGCCTGTGCAATACCCATCGTTCCTTTTGCAAAGGGAGTTAATTCAAAAGCGCCTACAGGACCATTCCAGAGAATAGTAGCGGCATTAGCGATGCAGTGTTGATATTCTGTCAACGTGCTGGGGCCAATGTCCAGGATCACATCATTCTCACCGACAGCATCAATGGATTTGATGACAGCGGCAGCATCTTCACTAAATGTTTGCCCCACTGTCACATCATGCGGCAATAAAATATCGATGCCTTGTTTTTTTGCATCGACTAACAGTTGTTTTGCTTCAGGTAAGCGATCGACTTCACAAAGAGAATGACCGATGGGAAATCCTTTAGCGCTCAAAAAAGTGTTGGCCATGCCTCCGCCAATGATCAATTGATCCACTTTGGTGAGCAAATGAGATAATACCCCTAATTTTGTCGATACTTTGGCGCCGCCGATGATAGCCAGCAACGGTTTAGCGGGGTTTTTAAACGCAGCACTCAAGCCATTTAACTCTTTGACTAACAAAGGCCCTGCACAGACCAGCGGTGCATATTCAGCAACGCCATAGGTAGAAGCCTGGACACGGTGGGCGGTGGCGAAGGCATCCATGATAAATACATCACATAAAGCCGCCAGTTTTTTTGATAAAGCCGGCTCATTTTTTTTCTCGCCTTGATTGAAACGCACATTCTCTAACAAAATTATTTGCTCATCATGGCTAAACACGGAAGACAATGCTTCTGTAGCGGCAGGGTGAAAAGCAACAGCTTGCTGCAATAATTCGCTTAAACGGGAAGCAACCGGTTTTAAAGACAAGGTTTCATCGATTGTGCCTTCTGTGGGACGGCCCAGATGAGACATTAAAATAAGTTTAGCGGGTTTTTGCGATAAAATGGCTTGAAGTCCCGGCAAGGCAGCTTTAAGGCGCAGATCACTTTGGATGATTCCTTCACGAATGGGAACATTAAAGTCTTCTCTCACTAAAACCCGTTTATTTTCTAAATTCATATCTGCTAAAGTTAAAATAATAATAGCCCTCTTTAATTATTGTTATAGCAGCATTAAGGCGCCTACAAGACCAATCAAAATGCTGTAAATTATTCGTAAATGCTGCTGCGGGATCTTATGTGACAATATTGATCCATAGCCTGCAGCTAAAGCGCTGGGGAACACAACGATGAGAACTAACAAAAAATTCACAAACCCCAAGTGTGTTACTGAGGCGCCTGTGTGAAAAGCGCCTGTTGCCATGAGAAGCATACCTGTTGTCAAAGAAAAAACGGTGGTAGTAAAGGTTGCGCAGCCTACGGCGCGGCGCATTTCCAAACCACATTTATGTAAATAAGGCACGGTAAAAATCCCGATGCCTAATAAAAACCATAATAATCCTATCAAGAAACACATGATCCGATGGCGGGAGCCTTGCATTTTCCAATGCCGTGTATCTTTTTCTTTTTTGTAAAAAAATAACCATATTCCAACTATGATAACCACTCCCCCGAAAAGGGGTTTTAATAAATAGCTGGGAATGATATTCAACAGTAAAACAGCGGTGACAGTTCCTATCGCAATGCCAGGTGCGATCGATTTAACCACTTGAAAATCAATATTATCCAACTTCCATTGTACTCTTACGGCGGCAATACCTAAAAATCCACTGGCCAGCGCCGTGGTACCTACAGCCGTTTGCATTTGATAAGTTTCTGTCAAACTGAAATGAGAGAGTACATAATAAAACCCGGGCATCATGATAAGCCCTGAGCCGCCTCCGAAAATACCGTAGACGAGTCCTGCGCCGACTGCAACCAGAATGCAATCCAGGATGAGTTGTAATGCCATGGGAAGACCTCGTGGAAATGGGGGAACGGTGCGCATTTTAGCATGGGTGGAGGGGAAACAGCTACAGACCTCTTGCCTTTTTAATCACTTCGTAAGCTTCCTGGATTTCCTGGGTTTTTTCAGTGGCCAGTTTTATCATTTCAGCCGGTAAGCCTTTAGACACTAACTTATCCGGATGATTTTGACTCATTTGGCGCCGATAAGCCCGTTTAACCTCAGCATCTGTGGCGTTGGGAGGGATGTCCAACAGTACATAAGCTGCCTGTAAACTGCTTTGCCGGCTTTGTCGGGGTTCGTGAGTTTGATAATTCTGTTCTTGATAGTGCCTTTTATAACTGCTGCCATGATAAAACGTTTCAAAGGGAGCATAATCGACATGAGAAAAGCCTAATTGAGTGCAGATATGGTGTAACAAGCGCTGCTCGGAGTCGGTTAATCTCCCATCGGCATAAGCTGCTTGCAATTGAACATGAATAAATAATTGTAATAATTGCCGATGACCATGACATTTTTCATAGAGTTGCCGCAGCACCGGATCAATGGCAAAACCGGCTCGTTTGCCTTCGTTGAATAAGTTACGCGCTGTTTGGCGTTGTTCAGCGCTAAGCTGCATGCGATCCATGATAGTTTGCGCTGCCCGGATCTCGTCCTCACTGATTTGGCCGTCACATTTTGCCAAATGTCCCATGACCAGAAAAGTAGAAGTGAAGAAAATCTGTTGAATATGACGACGTTCTTTGGGAAAAACAGCGGCTTCTATGTGCCAATTGTTGCGCAAACCTTTATCAAAATAATGCCCAACAGCGATCCCGATTAAGGCACCAAAAGGACCTGCCAGGAAGAAGCCAAATAGACCGCCAATGATTTTGCCGAAAATAAACATAGTTCTATAGGATACCACTGAATCCAAAAAAGAAAAAATCCGTTATAATTCAGTTAATAGGAATTATTTATAGGGAAAGAACCGCTTATGCAGCCTAAAGAAAACCCGCATTGTGTGTTAAACCCGCGCAGCCCTTTACCGCTTTCTGTTACTTCTGCATCCCAGCTCTTGCAAAGGGCATTAGAAAGGTTAAATCACCGGATCATTGGTCAACACAAACTAACCAAGCGTTTATTAATAGCCCTTATTGCGGATGGTCATCTGTTAGTGGAAGGCGCTCCCGGGCTTGCCAAAACGAGTGCAGTCAAAGCGTTAGCCGAAGTGGTTGAAAGTCGTTTTCATCGAATACAATTTACACCGGATTTATTACCCGGTGATTTAACGGGCACGGACATTTACTACCCGCAAACCGGGACTTTTCATTTTCAAGAAGGGCCTCTGTTTCACAATATTGTTTTAGCCGATGAAATTAACCGCGCTCCGGCCAAAGTACAATCTGCTTTGCTGGAGGCTATGGCTGAACGTCAAGTGACGATAGGCCGTAAAACTTATCCCCTGCCTTCTTTATTTCTCGTGATGGCTACTCAAAATCCCATCGAACAAGAAGGAACCTATCCTTTACCTGAAGCGCAATTAGATCGCTTTTTAATGTATATCAAAATTGGTTATCCGCCTCTTCAAGCAGAACGGGCTATTTTACAATTGGCACGCGAAGAAGCCTTAAAGCAGGAAACAGCTGCTTCTGCCCCAACAGAACCGCTGATCTCACAGCAAGCTGTTTTTGAAGCTCGTCACGCCGTATTGCACTGTCACATGAGCGAAGCATTGTCAGAATATATCGTACAATTGGTACATGCAACGCGTTATCCCGATTATATTTCTGCTGATGCCAAACGTTGGCTTCGTTATGGTGCGAGTCCTCGCGCGACCATTGCGCTTGACAAGGTTGCTCGGGCGCATGCCTTTTTATCACAGCGTGATTATGTTACGCCAGAAGATATCCACGCTATTGCGCACGATGTATTACGGCATCGCATTTTATTAAGTTTTGAAGCGCAGGCAGAAGGCATAACCACCGATCACTTTATTAATGAGCTGCTGCAAAACGTAGTGGTGCCATAGTATATTGGAGCGTGTCCCCTTTGCAAAAGGGGGTCGTCGCAGAGAGTGCGGCGGGGGGATTTAAGATCATGTCAGACGGTTTAACATACATCAGCTTAACCCAATTACTGGCGTGTCAACACGCAGCACGTCAATTGGATCTCACCCGAGGATTACGTACTTTAAGTCAGGGGAATGGGCAATACCCCTCCGCCTTTCGTGCAAGAGGCATCGATTTTTCTGAACTCAGGCACTATCAATATGGCGATGATGTACGCAGCATGGAGTGGCGGGTCACAGCCCGCACAGGCAAACCTCATATTAAATGCTATCAAAGTGAACGTGAACGGCCTGTGTGGTTAGCGGTTGATCTCAGCGCTTCTTTGTTTTTTGGAACGCGAATAGCGTTTAAATCGGTTATCGCCGCTAAAATGGCAGCGACTTTAGCGTGGGCAGCTGTATTGCAAAATGATCAAATCGGCGGCCTTGTTTTTTCTCATCAGTATCATACTGATATACGAACAGCGAGAAGGCAGCAGGGTATTTTTCCCTTGTTAAAAGCGCTAAGTTTACAATCTCTAAAACCTGCCGCATCAGAGGGATCTCATTATTTTAATAAAGCGTTATCTCGTTTATTACGAGTTATGCGTCCGGGCAGTCTGTTATTTATTATCAGTGACTTTAGAGATCTCAATGAAGACAGCAAACCGTATTTGCAGCAATTGCGCTTACATAATGATGTAGTAAGCATTTGTTTGTTTGATGCTGTCGAGATGAAAGCGCCTGCTGCTAATCAATATCCGATTAGCAATGGGTTCGAACAAATGTTGATGAATACTGATTCTTTGGATTTTTGTAAGCAATATGAAGCACAATTTACCGGGCGTCTTGATAAAATCAAACAGATCCTTGAACCTGTTAAGATCCCTTTCTTGTGGGTTAATACCGCAGACTCACTAGAAGCCCGATTGTTACAATGGTTTGGAAAGCAAAGTTATTCTACCAAGGTGAGGGCTTAATGGATCCATCAGCCATTTTATCGCAATTACGTGACTTACATATGCCAGCCTCTGTGTCTGCAGGGCAGCCCCTATCGCTTTTGGTTACCGTATTGGGTTTTATTATTCTGCTTAGTCTCATAGGGCTTTATTATTGGCGGCGTCGGCGTTGTTCTACTGCGTTAGAAGAAGCTTTACAAATCCTGGCAGAGATTGAATTAAAACAAAAAGAAAATCAGTCGTATAATGGACTCGCTGATTTATCAATATTAATGCGAAGAGTAGCCTTAAGCCGATTTTCTCGAAAAGCAGTGGCTTGTTTACACGGTGAAGCTTGGCTTGATTTTTTAAATAAGACTGGAAATACGGCGGTTTTTATACAAAGCCCCGGCTCTTACCTGGCAGAAGGCCCTTATTGCTCCTCTATCGATCTTGATTGGGAAGCGCTTTTCTTTTGTGTTAAAAAATGGATGAAAAAAGTCTGTGTTTGAGTTTGCAACACCCGTAGCGTGGTTTTTATTACCTTTACCTCTGCTGGTATGGTTACTGATTCCTCCTGCAAAAAGGTCTTCACAACCCGCATTAATATTACCTTTTTATGCTGACATAAAGACCCTGTGTGAGAAGAAAGCAAGAGTAAGAAAATACCGATTAAGTAGATTATTAGCTTGTTTAGTATGGGTTTTAGGAGTCTGTGCTTTGGCTGGCCCGCAATGGTTAGGTAAGCCGATTCAAATGGCTCGCGCAGGCCGCAATATTTTATTAGCCATCGATGTCTCAGGTTCGATGGAAACGCCCGATATGCTGGTTAAAGGTAAAAGATACGACAGGTTAAGTTTAGTTAAAGCGGTTGCTAAACGCTTTATTGACAAACGAGAAGGTGATCGTTTAGGCCTTATTTTATTTGGCAGCCGCGCTTATTTGCAGACGCCTTTAACTTATGATCGTAAAACAGTGAAAGCTCAATTAGAGGATGCCACTATCGGATTAGCAGGGCAGCGTACCGCTATAGGAGATGCGATTGGAGCGGCCGTTAAACGGTTATCAGCGCTGCCTCAAAATGCCCGGGTATTGGTATTACTCACCGATGGCGCATCCAATGCAGGTGCCGATCCCATCCAAGCAGCAAAAATGGCTGCAAAAAACCATATACGCATTTATACGATCGGATTAGGCGGAGATAAAATTCCTGTTGATACCCCCTTTGGGGTTCAATATAGGCAGCAATCGAGCGATCTTGATCCTCATACATTAAAAACGATTGCTGATCTCACAGGAGGATTATTCTTTCGCGCAGATAATCCAGCCTCTTTGGTTGAAGCCTATCAACGCTTGAATGATTTGGAACCGGTCACTGCTGAAAGTACAGCCTATCGCCCTGTCACGCCGTTATATCATTGGCCATTGTTAGCTGCTTTTTTAATTATCCTGGGGTTTTTATCACGGCCTGTTCAGAGATCGTTGACAAGGCGGAGATTACATAATGTCCTGGATCACTGAAGTACAAGCTTTTCATTTTTTGCATCCCCTGTGGCTAGGGGCAGCTATTCCCGTTCTTTTATTGTGGATTTTAATTAAACAAAGTTCAAAGCTTCCTCACGCCTGGCAAGCTGTTTGTGAGCCGGTTTTATTAAAAGCGTTGATGAAAGAAGACGGTAAAAGGAAATCACAATGGAGAGATTATTTTCTTTTGTTAGCCTTGTTATCCGCCGTGCTTGCGTTAAGCAGCCCCGCCTGGCGCCAAAGCGGCATACCGCTTTATCAGAAAAATCTATCTCGGGTAGTGATATTGGATCTGTCAACGGCGATGTATGCTAACGACATTAAACCGGATCGCTTAACACGAGCACGCTATAAAGTGCGTGATCTTCTGGCTCGTTTTCAAGAAGGACAAACGGGAATGATAGCGTTTGCCAAAGAAGCGTATGTCGTGTCTCCTTTAACGGAAGATACCCGTACCATTGCAGAAATGATTCCCAGTCTTTCTCCCGATATCATGCCGGTACAAGGTCATTCTATTAGCTCTGCCTTGCAAGCAGCACAGCAATTGTTGCAGCAGTCTCAAATAGAAAAAGGCTCTCCTCAAGACATCTTATTGATCACAAGCGGTCAGGCAAGAGACGCTGATCTGAAAGCAGCAAAAGCCTTATCGGCAAACGGTATTCACTTATCGGTATTGGGTATAGGGACAGCAGAAGGCTCTCCCATCATGCTGCCTAATCAGCAATTAGCGAAAGATGATGAAGGCAATATTGTCCTAAATCATCTGGATATCATGAGCTTAAAGGCATTAGCCAAATCAGGAGAAGGCCAACTCACTGTTTTTCGCGGGGATGAAAGCGATATTCAAGCTCTTTTAAATACTGGTGTGAGTGGACATAACTTTCAAAAAACTGCTCACAAAGCCCGGATCCAAGCCTGGCGCGATCAAGGCCGATGGTTTATTTTACCGCTATTGTGTATTGTATTGTGTTGTTTCAGGCGAGGGGTTTTATCGGAGGTATGTGCCCCATGAGACGAATATTGTTGACACTGCTTTTGTTAATAACCATTTCATATCCCTTATCTGTTTTTGCTTTTTCGTGGGAAGATATCTTTCTGACACGTGACGGCCAGGCAGAACGGGCGTTGAAAAAAGGACAACCAGCGGTTGCAGCGCGTTTGTTTTCCGATAAAATGCATCAAGGAATGGCGTGGTATCGTGCAGGAGATTATCAAGCAGCTTTAGCTAGCTGGCAAGGATTAAATATCACTGATATTGATTATAACCGCGGTAATGCATTGGCAAAGTTAGCGAATTATCAAGCCGCAATAGAGGCTTATAACAGCGCATTAGCTGAAAAGCCTGATAATCAAGATGCTTTATTTAATCGGGAATTAGTGAAGAAATTATTGCAGCAGCAAAAACAAAGTTCGAGTCAAAACAATCCTGCACAGCAAAATCAACCATCCCGCCTATCGAAAGAACCTCCCAAAGAAGCACAATCTCCACAACCGCCAAGAGAAAAATCGACTTCTCAAGCTGCTGCAGCACATCCTGAAGGACCAGCATTACCAGCAGCCGATCAGCAATGGTTAGCTGCTATTATAGATGATCCAGGCGGGTTATTGCGGCAAAAATTCTTACGGGATCATTATCGGCAATTGAGTACGGCGGCTCAGGAGGCTTCATGAAAAAATTTATTCCGAAAACGGTATGTTTCTTTTCTCTTGTCTTGATGGGATCTCTTGCGATGGCCGCTGATGCACGTTTATCCAAAAATAGGGTCGATGAAAATAATATGGTACAACTTATTTTAACGTGGAACGGTGATAAAGATACCCATAGTAATCCGGATCTAAAGCCCTTGGAACAGGACTTTTATATTTACGGCGTAGGCCGAGGCAGCGAAATCCAAATCCTCAATGGAAAAACATCGGCGAAAACTCAATGGACATTAACGTTACTTCCCAAAAATACGGGGATACTCGCCATTCCACCCTTGACGATAGGCAGTGAAAAAACAAAGGCCCTGGTTTTGCAAGTGAATAAAACAGGGTCTCAACTGTCGACAGGAAAACCTGCCCAAACGGCTTTTATAGAAACCTCCCTTTCCCCTAAAGCGTTTTATATTGATATGCCGATCATCTACAGTGTAAAGATATTCTATGAAGGAGAATTAGTCAGAGGAGAATTGAGTCATCCAGAAGGGAGCAATCTGGTAGTGACGCGTTTGGGAGAAGATAAAAATGATGAACTAGCCCGGGAAGGAAAAACCTATCATACTATTGAACGGCGTTATCTTTTACTGCCTAAAATAAGCGGTGATTTGACACCACGACCGCCTGTCTTTATAGGAGAAGCCGCTGCTTCTCCTACCGAAAAGGCAATAACCAGTGGAGGGTTTATTGAAACCATACCGGTACAAGCGATTGCGCCGGCCGTTCATCTTCATGTTAATCCCAAACCTTCAGAAGCGAGCGGTCAATGGTGGCTGCCAAGCAGTAATGTGATTTTAAGAGAACAGTGGTCAATTGATCCTCCTGTTTTTCACCAAGGAGAGGCGCTGACACGAACGATCATCCTTCAGGCAGATAACCTTTCTGCTGAGCAATTGCCGCCTTTAAATCTTCTCACTGTCGCTGATATGAATACTTATCCTGATAAGCCGGTACTTGACAATAAACTCACTGAAAAAGGGCTTGTAGGACTTCGGGAAGAGAAGATTGCTTATATTCCGACGAAAGCGGGTAAGCTAACGCTGCCTGCAATAACGCTGAATTGGTTTGATGTTGAGTCTCAAAAAATGAAAACAGCTCAATTGTCCGCTCGTATTGTTAATGTATTACCAGGAAATCCTGCAGAAAACACGGCTAATACACTTAGCCTGGAACAAAAGGCTAACGAGGCAAATAATATTAACACTACTATTCTTCTTAGAAAAGAGTTTATCAACATAGGGACAATGGTATTTGCTGTGTTGTGGATAATGACTTTAATCCTGTGGCGGTTTTTAAGTAGACACAAAAAGAATTTGAAAAAAAGGCCATCCGATAAAGGCTCTTCATTGCCAACATTATATGAATAAAAAAGTTATCCAATAGGCCTATTATAAATATCATTATTCTGATAACATTGCTTCATTCATCTTTTTTTAAAGGAAGAATGAAGGAGGGGTATGCGCTTTAAGATTGTCTTTTTATCATTATTTGCTGTCTTTATCAGTGCCACAGGTAGCGCTGAGATTACTACCATTAACACTACGACTATCACGCCAGCGGATAAAACCAGCGCTTATTATCAGCAGATTTTGCGAGATCCAGAAGCGTTGCGCGTCTTTTTTGAAAAAATGCCCAAAGGCGGCATGTTGCACGAGCATTTTATGGGAGGTGATTTCCCTGAAAATCTTCTCGACATTGGGGCAAAAGCAAAATTTTGTATCAACCCCAACACTTACCGCATTTCAACAGAAGGGGATCAATGCCCTAATTATCGGCGTTTAATGAATATACCCAATCAACCTGTTTTATATAATAAAATTATTGATGCGTGGTCGATGCGAAATTTTGTTCCCTCTAATACAGAAACTGCGCATGATCATTTCTTTAATGCTTTTGACAAGTTTTTTCATCTTCAAAATACTTTTCGGGGAGCCGTGCTTGCGAGCGAAGTGGAAGAAGCTGCTAACGAAAAAGTTGATTACCTGGAATTGAGTGTCTTAAACGAACAAGACGACGTATTGAAATTAGCAGGCAGTATTCCCCATACAACCGATCCGCAAGTTATGCGGCAATCGCTGTTGAAAAGCGGCATAGCCAAAATCGTGGAGGCTATTCAACGTGAATTGACTGAAGATGAAAAAACGATGCGTCAACGCTTAGGCTGTGATAGGCCTAATCCGATGCCCGCTTGTCAAGTCGAAGTGCGTTATCAATATGCCGCCTTTCGAAACGGCACCTCCGCTCAGGTTTTTACCGGGTTATTAACAGGCTTTCTCTTGGCACAACAAGATCAGCGGGTAGTGGGGATCAATCTTGTCGGGCCAGAAGATGCTTATCCGGCTATGCATGATTATACAATGCATATGCGTTGGGTACATTTCTTACATCAACAATATCCGGATGTAAAAATAACGCTGCATGCAGGAGAGTTAACGTCTGCATTGGTGCCGCCGCAGGGATTACGAAATCACATTGATCAAGCGATTAATATTGGTAATGCCAAACGGATCGGTCATGGTGTCGATATTGCAGAAGAAGACAATAGTGCTGAGATTTTAAAACAAATGCGCGATAACGGCATTTTAGCGGAAGTCAATTTAACGAGTAATGAAACGATCCTGGGTGTCAAAGGCAAGGATTCACCCCTGATGCTCTATCTCCAGCAGGGCGTTCCTGTGGCATTATCACGCGATGATCCGGGTATTCTTCGCACCAATGCCAATCAAGAGTTTGTATTGGCTGCTTATCGTTATCGTTTACCGTATGCAACTATCAAGCAGATGGTTAATAACAGTATTACTTACAGCTTTTTGCAGGGCTTAAGCCTGTGGGAAAATGCCGCTTTGGGAAAAAAGGTAGCGGCTTGTGAGAAAGATACCGTCGATAAACTGCCTGTGTCTACAACATGTCAGGCTTTTTTAAATCAAAGTGAAAAAGCAATGATGCAATGGCGGGTTTTAAATGAATTTGCAGCCTTTGAAAAGCAGTTTGATGTATGACAGATACTTTATCTATTATCGGCTTAACAATCCCTACTATTATTGGAGTGCATGAGTGGGAACGGCAATTGCAGCAATCTGTAGAACTCGATTTACACTTAAAGCTCTCTCACAATAAAGCTGCTCAAACGGATTCCTTAACGGATGCGCTGGATTATGATCAATTGAGTGAAAAGTTGCGCAAATTTGTGGGCTCTTTGCGCTGTTATTTGATAGAAGCGTTGGCTGAAGAGATCGCTGCCCATTTGTTAGAGTATGACGCTGTGTCATCACTGCGTTTGCATTTGCGAAAACCGGCTGCTGTGAAGCAAGCAAAGTTTGTTGAAATTTGCATTGAGAGAAATCGTTGACAAAACTTATTTCCCTGCCCGGACCAATCCGCCCAATCCAGCGCTTTCCAATTGTTGTTCCAAAAACCGGCGAATGAGGAGCGGATCTTCCATACCTATTACCTCACGCAAGTGTTCCCGCGCCTGACGCAAGGGGATATTACGAATAACCCATCGAATGCGCAGCAAAGAGGTTGAATTCATACTGAAGGCGTCGTAACCCATCCCAAGCAGAATGATAGCAGCCGCTGGATCGCCTGCGATTTCACCGCAAATGCTCGCTTGTTTTCCTTCACTATGAGCATCTTCAACGATTTTTACCAAAGCTGCCAATACAGCAGGGTGAAATGAATCATATAAACGGGCAACCCGGCTGTTATTACGATCAACGGCTAACAAATATTGCGTTAAATCATTGCTGCCAACCGAGAGAAAATCAACGCGTCTTGCAATCAAACGCGCTTGATAGACTGCAGCAGGCACTTCTATCATAGCGCCTACCAAAGGCATATTAACGATCATGCCTTCTTCGGTAATTTCCTGATGTACTTGCCGTAATAGACGTAAGGCTTCATCAAGTTCGCGGATAGCGGTTACCATGGGAAACATAATCCGTAAATTATTTAAACTTTCACTGGCTTTTAACATGGCTCGAAGCTGCGTGCGAAAGATTTCAGGGTGATCTAATGTCACTCGAATTCCGCGCCAACCCAGTGAAGGATTCTCTTCTTTAATAGGAAAGTAAGGCAGTGTTTTATCTCCTCCTACATCGAGGGTACGCATGATGACAGGACGAGGCGCAAAAGCCGCCAGTATTTGACGGTAAATAGCGCGTTGTTCTTCTTCCGTGGGAAAGTTTTCTCGCACTAAAAACGGTACTTCACTGCGGTATAAACCAACCCCTTCGGCGCCTACTGTTAAAGATAAGCCGGCATCGGCGGCGATCCCGATATTTACGCACAATGCAACGCAATGTCCGTCAGGTGTTTCTGCGGGCAGATCTCGCAGCGTTTCCAAATCCGCATAGAGTTCTTGTTCTTCTTTTAATAAAGTTTGATATTGATGTAATAATGCTTCACTTGGCGCAACATACGCTCTGCCATGATAGCCATCTACAATGATACATTGTGTATCTAATTGTGCTACATTGATATTGCTGATGCCCATAATGGTGGGAACACCCATAGCGCGAGCCAGGATAGCAACATGCGCATTTTCAGAGCCTTTAACCGAGATCATTCCTTTTAAGAAACCTTCAGGCACTTCTGCCAATGCCGCCGGGGTGATCGATTCACTCACTAGAATTGTATCCAAAGGGTAATGAATTTTGGTTTTTTGCTGTTTTTGTAATTGCGCTAATAGTCGTTGTCCCAAATCATGGATATCGGTTGCGCGTTCACGCAAATAATCATCTTCCATTGCATCAAAACGTTTGAGGTGTTGTTTAACGATATTACGCAATGCGCCTTGTGCCCATTGACCTTGGTGAATTTCTTGAATAATTGCGTCAGCAAAACTGTGGCTGTCTAAAATGCCAATATACACGTCAAAAATAGCCAATTCTTCGTCCGCAATATTCGTCCGAAGCCTCTCTTTGAGATCGTTGATCGCCTCTTTGGTCTGCAAGAGCGCCTGATTAAATAAGTCGATTTCTAAGTTTATTTCGGCAGGGGTAATAAAATTATCCGGCACAGCATTTAATTCTGCAGGCGGATAAACCAACACGCCCGTGCCGATGGCAACACCGGCAATACGCGTGGTACCTTTAAAAGGTTTATCCCGTTTTTGTTGAAGCTGTTGTTCTGTTCTGTCGTCAACAAAAGCAGTCAGCGCATCCTGGGTATTAATGCGAGAGATAGGTTCGGCTAATTGAGCGGCCAATGTCACCAGAAAGGCTTCTTCACTTTGATCATATTGCCGTTCTTCTGCTTGTTGTACAGCTAATACGCCTATCACCTCACCATTATGAGTAATGGGAGCAGCCAGATAAGCGCAGTAATCCGCTTCATTAACCTTCTCAACCAGTAAAAAATCCGGGTGGGTTTGTGCATTGTCGATATTTAAAGGCTCACCCCGGGTAGCGACCAATCCTACCAAGCCTTTACCATATTCAATAGAAACCGTTTCATTGGCAGGAATGGTTAAGCCATCGGTAGCAACTAAAAAGAAGGCGCTGTGATCATTGTTTTTTAAATATAAAGTACAGGCTTGGGTTTCGATGGCTTCTCTTATTCGTTTTACTAAAAGGTTGAGGGATAGACCAAGGTTATCAGCATTCTCAAATTCCTTTAAGATACGGCGTTGTATTTTTAACATCCCAAGAGCCTTTTTTAAAACGTAAAATTAGGCGAGCGACAGTGCTGCAAATTCACGCAAAACTTGCCGGTATACCTGGCGCTTAAAGAAAATCACTTCTTCTAAAGGATGCCAATAATTTACCCAACGCCAGTCGGTAAATTCAGGCTCATCATTATTAGTTAAGCAGATCTGCTCGTCACTGGTATCAAGCCTAAGAAAAAACCATTTTTGTTTTTGCCCGATACATAAAGGCGTAGTGTGACGGCGGATAAATTGTGCAGGTAATCGATAATAATGCCATTGGGCGGTTTTGCTGAGCAAGGTTACATCGCCGGGGGAGAGACCGACCTCTTCTTTGAGTTCACGATACATAGCTTCTTCGGGTGTTTCGTGAGGCTTCATCCCGCCCTGGGGAAATTGCCAAGCTTCTTTGCCAACGCGCTTCGCCCACAAGACATGGCCGTGCGTGTTGGTGATGATGATCCCAACATTGGCACGAAATCCTTGATCATCGATTATCATGATTTAACTCTGCTGATGGCTATTGGCCCGCTGACTATCCGGTATTGTTCCAAAAAAAGAGGTGCCCGGCAACTGCTTTTATAGCCCTGATTGAAATCCACTACCTTAATAATCAACAACTTAAAGATTTGTACGCTTAATATTTTCTTAAGGTTCTTGCAGTATCATAACCTATTGAAAGCATAATGATTAATAATAAGTGAGAAGCGTGTTTATGTTGACGATCATATCAGAAAAAACAGACTCGGTGCCTACTCGTAGTAGAGCGGCTTGGAATACTCAGTTTAAAGAGTTTTCTGCTGCTATCAATGGGATGCCGCTGGGTACTGTTGATGAGCAAGGCACCCCCAGCATTTACAAGAAAATGCAAGATGAGCTTCGTGATTATATAAGAAATGTTGAAGCTTTAATCAAAAAGTTGGGTGATCAACCCGATGCACTTCAAAAGTTTATTGAAGTACAAAGTCAGTTTATTGCTGTACTTAGCCCGCAATTGGTAGACAAAAATTTACAGCAAGACGATACTGCACTCAGAGAATTGCATAGAAATCTTGATGAAAAAAATAATAATTTATTCAAACTCTTAGTCAATCTTAATCCTCCTCATGCAGCAGGGAGGCCAGAATTTCGACAAGATAAATTTGCTGTTCCTGAAAAGTACAAACTCTCATCTTCAGATGAACTGGAAGGTATTAATCCGCACAATATACTTTTTGATAGATTATCCTTTCTTAATGAGAAGGATTTTTACAGAGATTATCAATTTATGTTATCTGGTTTCAATATAAACCCAGCGCCGGAAAATTTTAAAGAAAGCCATCCCGATCTTGCCAGCCTTGTGGATAAAAAGAGAAAAACCGCAGAAGCAATATCAGACCCGATTACAAAAAAGATTTTTGAAAAGAATATAGAAAATTTTGTAATTTTATATTTAAATTCATCTTCGATTATTCGTCACATTTTGCCCCATTCAGATGAAGAGACCGCGACAAAAAAACTGAAAAGCTCATTGGTACTGCAGGAAGAATTTGATAAATTGAAAACGGAAACAGATCGATATGTAGAAGCATTAAAAAAAGAAGGTGCTGAAAACAAAAATATCGGTAAACGGCATGATAAATTCCAGGTTGCTATTAAATTACAAAAGTCCTTGGAAGGGGAAGAAAGTATGGAACAAAAAATTAAAAACTTTGATATGGTTTTAAAAGAAAGATATCCTGTTACCACAGGAAGGTATTCATCACTTGCAGATAATAAAGATCCCAGAGGTAAAGAAATTTTGGAACACCATCGTGATTCAGCTACAGTTCGTTTTCTAGGAGTAGTTGCCAATGTCTTAACGTTTGGATTGTTGTCAAAATTAATAGATGGCAAAGTTTCTTTATTTTGGTCGCATAAAGAGACCAAAGGAAGTAAAGTTACCAAAGCAGCCGCATTGACAAATACAGCAGTGGGCATTCCACTTCCAACAGCAGCATAATCTTCTTTTTAAGCAAAACATCTTTGCTACAGCAGAAATATAAGCAGTAAGAGATGTACGAAGAATACTACTAACAGCATACAAATCCACAATAACTTCCACGGGCATTCAAGATTGTTTTTGAACCACCATGTTATCTTGCTTAATATTCCACGATAATAAAATCGATTGTAACATTTGAGTAAATGTTCGCCTTCATTTGTAAGGCTGAGATGACTTTGAGAACGATCTAGATATCCGCAATCTACCAATTCATTGACAGCTTTCTCCAGATTCTGTTTTCCATAAAATGGAAAAAGAGAATCTAAAAACAACCCGTGATTGCGATATATAGCTTCTGTTTTTTGAATGTCATCAAGATGCTTGAGAATATCCGTTTTGATATTATGCAAGAAGATGTTGTTAAGCTTTTTATGGCTCCAAGTGATTAATTTTGACATATTTTTTCATCCAATAAAAAATTATGTTCTAAGAATAATGTGGTCAATCCTTAACGTAATGAGTTTAAACTTATGGCAACCTCCCCTATAACAAGTATATCTTTATTAAGATAAGTAGACAAGATTGAAGAGTTGAGATAATCTTTAATGATGGAGTAGGAGAATAGCCATGTTACACACAGCCCATACGATAACGGCACATTTTGTCGCAAAATCAGGCAAGGAAGAAGGCCTTTATAAAGCCTTGGCCGCTTTAATTGCGCCAAGCCGTGCAGAAGCAGGGTGTTTACTCTATACCTTGCATCGTTCTACCGAGAACAAAGGCGAGTTTCTTATTTATGAAGCCTGGGTTGATACCAAAGCCCATGCTTTGCATCGAGAAACTGCGCATTATCACTCTTTTCGGCAAATACGCGATACTTTAGTCGATAAAGCTATGGTGAATGGCTGGCAAGCGATGAAAACAGTGGATCTGAGTGCGGCATAAGAAAATGAAAAACGTCAAAGTCATCGTTAATGGCGCTAAGGGCCGCATGGGGCAATGTGCTGTGTCTTATTTGTCGGCTCAAGAAGGCATTGAGTTGGTGGCAAAAGCCGTCAAAGGCGATGATTTGAGCGCGCTCATTCACGACTATAAGGCTGATGTGGTCGTTGATTTAACGAGGCCAGAGGCAGCATATCAAAATGCCTTAACTATTATTGCAGCGGGAGCCCGTCCCGTCATTGGTACAACGGGAATTCGCGAAGAAGACATTATAAAATTACAAACAAAATGCCGCAGTGAAAAACGAGGTGGTATAATTGCGCCTAACTTTTCTATCAGTGCTGTATTGATAATGAAATTTGCTGCAGAATTGGTGCGTCATTTGCCCGCTGTTGAAATCATTGAATTACATCATGACAAGAAAAAAGACGCACCTTCCGGCACCGCTATTAAAACCGCGCAAATGATCAGTGAAGCAAGAAAAGAAGCCAGGTTGGCGGCACCTAAAGATCCTACAACGCTTGAACATTATCCCGGTTCTCGCGGCGGCAAGTGTGATGATGTTCCCATCCACAGTATTCGTTTGCCGGGGTTTTTAGCCTCTCAAGAAGTGATTTTTGGGAGCCAGGGAGAAACCTTAAGCCTGCGTCACAATAGCATTAGCCGCGATGCCTTTATGCCGGGCATTACGCTCGCTTGTCAGCGAGTCATGGATTTAACCGAATTGGTCTATGGTTTGGAAAAACTGTTATAGGCTTAGCCAAGAAGCTTTATCTTTTAAACTCGCAACTTATAAACCCTTATGATATCATAATGTTATATATATATATATACCAAAGATAATTTACGAAGCAAATATGCCCTTGACGTCATATATCTTTTATGTAATACTTGATAATAGGATATTGCTATGTGGGAAGTTGAATATACGGATGAGTTTGAGAATTGGTGGAATGAACTGAGTAAAGAGGAACAAATGAATATTGCTGTCCATGTTGGCTTACTAGAAAAGCATGGCCCCAGTCTTCGTTATCCCTATACATCGGGCATTGGCGGATCAAAATATACACACATGCGAGAACTGCGAATACAACATGCTGGAAAGCCATATCGTATTTTATATGCTTTTGATCCAAGACGTATAGCCATTTTATTAGTTGGTGGCAACAAAACGGGCGATGATCGATGGTATGAAAAATTTGTTCCTATAGCTGATGTTTTGTATGAACAACATATTGCTGCTTTAAGAAATGAGGAATTAATCAATGACTAAATCATTTAATGAGCTACGAAAGAAAATGACACCCTTAGCGCAAAAAATGGTGGCTGAAAAAACCAAGCAAATTTTGGAAGAAATGCAATTACAGGAATTGCGTCAAGCCTATCACATGAGTCAAAAACGTATGGCGGAACTTTTAGATACAGAACAAGCTAATATTTCTCGTATCGAACGCCGTACTGATATGTATATTTCTACTCTGCGAAATTATATTGAGGCTATGGGGGGGGAACTTGAAATTGTGGCACATTTTCCCGATGGTGACGTATATATTAATCAGTTTAGAGATATCAATAAAGAAAATAAAAGAAAAAACAATGGATTCCGGACAACGCCTACGGCGTTTCCGGAATGACGTCGGAGTTAACGCAAAATTTCCGGGATGACGGGCTTGGAGGGATAAGAGAACATCGGCCTTTATACTTTTTCAGTATGAGTTTCCGCTGCCTTCGTTTCACGCCACACTAAATCCAATTGCCTTGCCGCTTTCACATCATCTAAACCTCGCACTTGCACCTTCTGCGACTACTCATCAGCAGCCTCTATTTGCTAGCCCTGTTTCTTTTTTTAGTAAAAAGCTCGTTGTTAATGAGGATTCACTGAAAGAAAGAGCTCTACAGCAACAAAGAACGCTTGAGGAATCATTAACTCAACGCTGCCATGACGCTATTTCGAAACTGCCGACTCCTCAAGAGAGTGCTCAAGCAGCAGAGCGAGAAACTGATCGAATAGCGGCTTATCTGAAAAAGAACAGAAGCAGATTCGAGATGATCATGCTTTAGCATTAAAGCTTGCTATAGAAGACAGCCGTACATTTTATTCTGGCCCAGGCCGCTAGATAGCTATTGTCGGTAGCAATGAAGGCGTTGTTGCGTAAATCATAATAAAAAGTTCCCCTTTTAATTCTGTTTTGAAACAACGTCGTTGATAACTTTTTTAATATAGTGACATACTAGTTCGGGCTTTTCCTGGTGAATATAATGCCCCCCAAGTACTTCTATAATCTCGTTGTTGGTACTTTGATTTGCTGTTGCTTTCTGTCCATTAACCCAATTTGGCATGGTTTCTACCATATAGGTAGAATATAAAACTATTATCGGTATATTAGGCATTTTAGCTGAAGACATAATCTGTTGAATATCTATATCTAAGCCAGGAACTACATAGGCAGTGTCAGCTGCAATATGTTTCTCTGTTACATTATTATATTCTTTTGCAAGTTTTACACTATACACATCATACATATACTTGGCATCATGTGTCTTCGCTTCTTCAAGATATTTATTAACCTCATCTTTTTGATTATCAGGAACACTATGATTTTCGATACCTAAAACATCTATAAATACAGCACCGACGAAATGTTGCGGATATTTTCTTAAAAGATATTGCGCATAAAGACCCCCCTGTGAATGACTAACAATGATATAAGGTTTTGGAATATTTCTTTGCTGTAGTACCTTCAATAAATCATTATCAACTTTTTCTACAGTAATAGGATCTTTAATTGTCAAACTATAATTTGGGGTAGAATGCCCTAAGCCTGGCCTATCATAAGTAAAAGTAGATGCAACTTTTTCAATACAATCTAAAGTAGTTTCTTTTCCATTAGTTCCATTCTTCCAATTTTCTGTACTATCGCCTCCACCCGCTTCAAAAATTACTGTG
>JAJNDI010000042.1 GCA_021156325.1 Gammaproteobacteria bacterium | reverse complement strand
ATTTTCCACTTCAACCAAACACATGCGGCAATTGGCCGCAATGGAGAGTTTGCGATGATAACAAAAACGAGGGATATGGATCCCTGCATCATCCGCCACTTCGATGATCATCGTGCCGGGTTCAACATTGAATTTTTTGCCGTCTATTTCAATATCTATCATTGCTATTATTCCAGGTGACATCGTTTATGTTCGATGTGATATACAAACTCGTCATAAAAATGTTTTACAAAAGATTGCACAGGCCAAGCAGCCGCTTCTCCAAAGGCACAAATAGTGCGTCCTTCTATGCCGTTGGCAATACGAAGCAAATTATCCAAATCGGCTAATACGGCTTCTCCCTTTGCAATTCGAGTTATCGTTCTGGCAAGCCAGCCTGTTCCTTCACGGCAAGGCGTACATTGTCCGCACGATTCATGAAAATAAAAGTGAGAGACATTCTCTAAAGCCCGCACCATGCAAGTAGTATCATCCATGATGATAACCCCGCCCGATCCTAAGGCTGATCCCGCTTTGCTCAAAGAATCATAATCCATATTGGCATTCAGCATCGCTTCGCCCGGCAAAATACGCATGGAACTTCCGCCTGGGATCACTGCCTTTAACTTTCTGCCGTGACGCACACCGCCTGCCATTTCAAGTAAAGTTTTAAACGGCGTGCCGAGCGGTATTTCAAAATTACCCGGTTTATTGACATGGCCGGATACCGAAAAAATTTTGTAACCGCCGTTATTGGGCAATCCCATGGCTAAAAATTTTTCAGCGCCAATTTCCAATAAAAGAGGAACCGAGGCTAACGTTTCGGTATTGTTGATAGTTGTTGGTCTGCCGTATAAACCAAAATTCGCAGGAAACGGCGGTTTAAATCGAGGCATACCTTTTTTGCCTTCCAACGATTCCATCAGGGCTGATTCTTCCCCGCAAATATAGGCGCCTGCGCCTATATGATTATGCAGCGTAAAATGAATACCGCTGCCCAGGATATTGTCGCCTAACAATCCCGCTTGCCTGGCTTCTTCAATGGCTTGTTCCATCCGCTCAAAGGGTTCCCAGAATTCACCCCGTAAATAATTATATCCGACCGTACAACCCATCGCATAACCGGCAATAGCCATCCCTTCAATTAATTGATGCGGGTTGAACCTGAGAATATCCCGGTCTTTACAAGTACCGGGTTCTCCCTCATCGGAATTACATAAAATATATTTTTGACCCGGCGCTGTGGGAGAAATAAAACTCCACTTTAAGCCGGTTGGAAAGCCAGCGCCGCCGCGGCCCCGCAATGCAGAAGCTTTTAATTCTGCGACAATTTTTTCAGGCGGCGTTTTTTCTTTTAAAATCTTTCGCCACACTTGATAGCCGCCTACTTTTTCATACGTTTCAAATGACCAGGGAGTTGGAAAACCCAAAGTTCGAAAACAGATTTGGTCGGTTTTAAATGAAGCTGTTGTGGTATTCATGGTAATTCATCCAGGATCACATCGATCTTATCGGTTGTAAGATTCTCATAATACACTTTTCCAATTTGCATCGCCGGTGCATTACGACACGCTGCCAAACATTCCACTTCTTTTAAAGTAAATCTGCCATCTGCGGTGGTTTCCCCCATTTTGATCCCCAGCCGCTTTTCCAGATGCGACATGATTTTTTTAGCATCACACAAATAGCACGAAATACTGTTACAAACAGCTATCTTGTGAGTTCCCACCGGCTTTAATTCAAACATGCTATAAAAAGTGGCAACTTCATAAACTGCAATGCGGGGAATACGCAAGAAATCAGCTACACTATTTAAATGCGCTTTGCTTAGCCAGCCCCCATTTTCTTCCTGCACAATATGCAAGGCGGGGATCACCGCTGATTGTCTTTGTTCCGGCGGATATTTGGCTAACCATGCTTCAATCTGCTGTTTTGCTTCTGCAGAAAGCGAGACTATTGGGTCAGCATCAAGTGTTTGATTTCCATTGGCCATTAGCGATCGATCTCCCCAAATACAATATCCTGACTGGATAATACCGCCACCAGATCAGCCAGCATGTGGCCGCGGCACATTTCATCTAATGCCGCCAAATGCGAAAATCCCGCGGGACGAATCTTAACACGGTAAGGTTTATTGGCGCCATCTGAAATCAAATACACGCCAAACTCGCCTTTGGGATGTTCTACCGCAGCATAACTTTCCCCTTCCGGCACACAATAGCCTTCACTGAATAATTTAAAATGATGGATTAATGATTCCATATTCCCTTTCATTTCTTCACGCTTAGGCGCCACAATCTTATGATTATCGATGGCCACAGGACCTGGGTTTTTTTTAAGCCATTCCACGCATTGCGTGATGATTCGATTGGATTGACGCAATTCTTCCATTCGCACTAAATATCGGTCGTAACAGTCGCCGTTAATTCCAATGGGAATATCAAAATCGAGCTTATCATAAACCGCATAGGGCTGTTTCTTGCGCAGATCCCATTCAATGCCCGATCCGCGCAGCATCGGCCCTGTAAAACCCAATTGCAAAGCACGCGCGGGTGTTACAACACCAATCCCCACGGTGCGCTGTTTCCAGATCCGGTTATCTGTTAACAAAGTTTCATATTCATCGACCAAAGCGGGAAAACGTTTGCTAAAATCCTCGATAAAATCAAGGAGTGATCCCTCTCGTGCCCGATTAAGCCGAGTTACATCAGATTTATTGTGCCATTCTGAAGCTTCATATTGCGGCATTTTATTGGGGAGATCACGATAAACGCCGCCGGGGCGGTAATAGGTCGCATGCATTCTGGCACCCGAAACCGCCTCATAACAATCGAGTAAATCTTCGCGTTCACGAAAACAATATAGAAATAGCGCCATCGCGCCTAAGTCAAGCGCATGGGCACCCAGCCACAATAAATGATTTAAAATGCGGGTAATTTCATCAAACATCACGCGAATATATTGCGCACGAATAGGCGGCGTAACACCGAGTAATTTTTCAATCGCCAAAACATAACCGTGTTCATTACACATCATCGATACATAATCGAGTCTGTCCATATAACCAATGCTTTGGTTGTAGGGTTTCGTTTCGGCTAATTTTTCAGTAGCGCGATGCAGCAACCCAATGTGCGGGTCGCACCGCTGGACGACTTCACCGTCTAATTCAACAATTAATCGCAACACGCCATGTGCAGACGGATGCTGCGGTCCGAAATTCAAGGTGAAGTTGCGAATACTAGACATTCTTTTTCTCCACTGAGGGGTCGGGATGCTTATTACTGCGGATAATTTTAGGTGTTAAAACCCGAGGTTCAATATCCACAGGTTCATAGATAACCCGTTCCTGATCTTTGTCATAACGCACTTCTACATGTCCGCTTAAGGGGAAATCTTTACGGAAAGGATGCCCTATAAAACCATAATCCGTTAATATCCGGCGCAAATCCGCATGACCATCGAAAAGAATACCATATAAATCGAAAGCTTCGCGCTCAAACCAATCGGCACTTTTCCAAATATCTTGCACTGAATCCACTACCGGCGGGTTATCGTTGAGAAATGTACGCAGCCTTATGCGGTGATTGTGTTTAATAGATAATAAGTGATAAACCACTGCAAAACGCTGAAGTGGTGAGTCTGTGACAGCAGCCAGATCAAATGCCGGCGGTTCTGTCCCTAAACGCTTTACCCCCCGCTCAAAGCCATACCGAGTCGCCTGGTTAGTTTCCCATTCGGATTTGCCATAATGTAGATAATCCACACCGCAAATATCAATTAACATATCGAAATGATATTGTTTTTGATCTCGCAGCATCAAGCAAACTTGACGAATATGTTTGGCAGGCACGATTACCGTTAATTCACTATTGACTAAGTCTACACGTTCGATCAACGTTTCAAAATCGGCTTTGATGCCTTCTGTGAGTGAAGCAATGTCTGTCATGTTTGCGAAGTCCCTGGATTTTCAGCCATTAAGTTCTTTTAATTACATGCGACTTTTTAATTTTATTTTGTAATTGAATAATGCCATAAAGCAACGCTTCTGCCGTTGGCGGACAACCGGGTACATAGACGTCGACCGGTACAATCCGATCACAACCGCGTACAACGGAATAAGAATAGTGATAATATCCGCCGCCATTGGCACAAGACCCCATGGAAATCACCCATTTCGGCTCTGGCATTTGATCATACACTTTGCGCAAGGCCGGCGCCATTTTATTACATAAGGTGCCTGCTACGATCATCACATCAGATTGACGCGGGCTTGGGCGAAACACGATACCAAAGCGATCCAAATCATAACGAGCAGCGCCAGTATGCATCATTTCTACCGCACAACACGCCAATCCAAAAGTCATTGGCCATAGTGATCCGGTACGTGCCCAATTGACTAAGGCATCGACTGACGTGGTAACAAAACCTACATTGGACAACTTATTGCCGAGTGTTTCTATCACTCCCATTCCAATGCTCCCTTTTTCCATTCGTAAATAAACCCTAAGACTAATAAACCCAGAAAAAGCCCCATTGAAGCCACACCAAACCAGCTGAGGTGCCGCAATACGACGGCCCACGGAAATAAAAAGGCTGTTTCCAAATCAAAGATAATAAAGAGAATGGCCACTAAATAAAAACGCACATCGAAAGGAAGACGTGCATTTTCCATGGCATCAAAACCGCACTCGTAAGGAGCAAGTTTAGCAGCATTTGGTTTTTTTTGGCTTAAGACAAAACCGGCTACTAATAATATGGCACCCAGTAATAAAGCGATCCCGATGAAGATCACAATGGGCAGGTAATTCGCTAACATATACACGATCGTTCTTCCTTTACTGCTCTCCGCACTTTGAATTTATGCTTTTTTGTCCGCTTGCCTCGCTTCATGTATTATTTCTACACTTCGCTGCTTGGCGGCGCGGACGCCGCGCCTACCTTCAAATCGCTTTGAGTATACTCTTAGCGTTTTAAACTGTGGTACCGCAGGCCGGACTCGAACCGGCACAGCTTTCGCCACCACCCCCTCAAGATGGCGTGTCTACCAATTCCACCACTGCGGCAACATATAACTATTATTATTGTTATTGATCTGTTTTTTCTTCATTTCCATCAGCAACAGCACTAACGGGAAAATTCATTGTCTCTGAGGGCACGCTCGGTAAAAGGGAGGCTTTTGCCGATTTTACATGCTGCGCGGTTAAATAATTTAATAACAAGCTTGTCAAGAAAAAAAAGACTGCTAATCCTAGCGTCACTTTTATTAAAAATGGCGTTGCTCCCTGGCTTCCAAAGACGGTATTAGAAGCACCGCTGCCAAAACCGGCACCCATTTCAGCGCCTTTGCCTTGCTGCAACAACACTAAAACCACCAGGAATAAACAAATTAAAACATGGATCACAAGGATCAATTGAATCATGCATTCCCCTTTTCTTCTGCTATTAAAGCCAATGTCGTAAACTCATCTGCAATGAGAGAGGCGCCGCCAATCAAGCCGCCATTAATATCAGGCATTGCAAATAAATCCCCTGCATTCGCAGGTTTTACACTCCCACCGTACAAAATTGAGATAGATTTTGCAAGATTTTTGTCGTATTTTATCAGATAATGACGAATAAGGACATGCACTGCCTGTGCTTCTTCGGGACTGGCACTCCTTCCCGTGCCAATTGCCCAAACTGGTTCATACGCTAAAACCGCATTGGCAAAAGCTTCAATGCCCGCATAAGATAAAACCGCTTCTAATTGGCGTAAAATGACGGCTTCAGTTTGACCTGCTTCCCGCTCTGCTAATGTTTCTCCTACACAGAGAATAGGATGAAGCCCTGCCAGATGTATCTTTTTGAATTTCTTCGCAATGATAACATCACTTTCGGCAAATAAGTGACGGCGCTCGGAATGCCCTACTAACACATAGTGGGCATGAAATTCAGCGAGCATTTCCACAGAAATCTCACCGGTGAACGCGCCGCTTGATTCAAAATGACAATGCTGAGCCCCCCATTTTGCCGAGGTGGTATGAAGATATTGTTCTGCCAGGGGAATAAAAGGGGCTGGCGGCAATACGACCAGCTCAACTTTGCTTAATTTTTGGCTTGTTTTGGCCGCTGCCGACAAGAGGGTTGCGGCGAGGGTGAGATCGCCATGCATTTTCCAGTTTCCTGCCACAATTGTTTTTGGTATCAATTTTTACACCCTGTTCTTAAAGCCGCATCGGCCCGCCCATGCTGCCGGCGCGCAGAGCTTAAACGAGATCAGTTCTGGTGACAAGATTAAATTGAAATATCAAGGGCTATTGCCCGCTTTTGGGCACCTTGACGAAGGCTGACCATCACAATAGCTGTTAAAATCAAAGCGGTTGCAGCCAGCGCCCAGCCATTAGGCACTTCATGAAAAACGATGCCCCCCCAAGCGAGGCTCGTTAATGCAACAATGCCGCCCACCAGACTGTAAAACACAGGGCCTGCTATTTTAAGCAAAATGAAAAACAAGACATAGCCTATGCTGGAGAGAATAATTTCAAGCAAGACAATGGCATCAGTTAACGTAATAGGAAAATGCAGACTATAAAATTGATGTTCTGCAATAACGATCGGTGTAATGACAATGCCGGATACCCATAACATCGCGCTCGATAACACCAATACATTCGTCTCAGGAGGTGTAGCACGGCTGATATAAACACTTACCACAGCAAAACTCAAAGGTGAAATTAGGGCTACTAACGCCCAGGATGACATATTTAACGCCGGCAAGCTCAAGTTTGGAGAAACCAGAATAAAGATCCCCATGCTGCCTACCAATACGCCCATAAAACGCAAGGCATCAAATCGTTCTTCTTTTACCAATAAAGCAATAGGAAAAATAAAAACAGGCACGGTATTGATGATAATTCCCAACAAGCCTGCGGGTAAATGCGGTGCTGCGAAATACATATTGGTGTTGGGCAAGGCGATGCCCAGCAAACCGCAAATGATATAAAAACGAAGATCTGTCCAACGCAGTCGAAATTTAAGATGCGCGGTTTTGGTAATCAGCGTTAATACAATGGCAGGCCCCATAGATTGCCAAAAGGCATAACCGAGCGGGCTGACGCCGTGGGTTAATGCATATCTGGCGATGCTATAGCCGGAACCCCAAATGATCCCCAATAAAATCAAAATGCTGCACGCCAAAAATAAAGTTTGTGAAGTCAATCGCTGCATTATTATACCCGGCTTGTTCATGATAAAAGCGCGCCATGATACCTTATTGTATTTCCCAATGCTATTATACGGTAGCGTCTTGGCAGTGCCGGGGTAATAATGCTTAAAGAATATGATATTGAATTTCTGTCTTTAGAAAAAATCCGCGCTGAATTAGGCAAAAAATATGAGCAACAGCCTCCTCCTATTGAAATTTTAAAAACGATTGATTCAACCAATGCGTATCTGCTGCGGCGTTTAAAACAAGATCCGAACAGCCCTTATTTCTGCTTGGCAGAAGAACAAACAGCAGGACGGGGGCGGCGTGGCCGTGCCTGGGAGACAGGTTCTACGCGTAATATTGCGCTATCTTGTTTGTGGCACTTTCCACAAGGGGCGCATACCTTATCGGGTTTAAGTTTAGTGGTAGGGATTGCTGTGGTTACAGCATTAGATCGCTTGAGCAAGCATAATATTATGTTGAAGTGGCCAAATGATCTTATCTGGGAACAACAGAAATTAGCAGGGATTGCAGTGGAAATCAGCATGGATAATCGCGGTGGTTGTTATGCCGTCATTGGCATTGGTTTAAATGTCAATTTAGCAGAAGCAACAAGGCAAACAATAGAGCCTGCAGCACAAATAGCGATCGCCCCAACCCCGTGGGTAGATCTGCACACTGTTTTGGGAAAACCCTGTAGCCGTAATCAGGTTGCCGGGTTTATGATTAATGAATTATTAACACAATTACCGTTGTTTGAGAAAGAAGGGCTAACTCCCTTTTTAACAGCATGGTCTCAAAAAGATATGTTGTATGGGCAAGCAGTAGAAGTATATACGGTGAATGAAAGGATTCCCGGTATCATGAGCGGTATCGATGAGCAAGGCGCTTTGATTTTACAAACCGAGCAAGGCAAACAGACTTTCCAGATGGGAGAAGTCACTGTGCGCAGAAAATAACCTTTTTTAGATATAGATTGCGTGGCCATAAGAGATTGGCTAGAATGCTGGGCTCGATAATTACCCTTGTTACCATAAGATAAGCTGGCGTAGCTCAGTCGGTAGAGCAGCTGATTTGTAATCAGCGGGTCGTAGGTTCAAATCCTATCGCCAGCTCCAGCAAAAACCTTCAAACTCAACGAATTACAAACACCCCTTCCTTGCTGGACTATTTCCTTAGTGTAATTTTGGTGTAATCATGACGAGAAAATTAAAGGTGTCAAGAAAACTTATAAGAAAGAAATGGGCTTTCTTACTTTACGGGGTTTACGGGACAAGTGAATTAGCCAGCCCAAATTTTTAATTTTAAAGGAAAAGAGTTACACTGAATTCCGTCTTTCTTGAATAAAAAATGGCAGCTTAGTCTTGTATTAGTCTTACAACCAGATTGAGCTATAGCCATCGGAGGATATTTGTTTAATAAGGAGATTGTTAAAAGATGGATGAGATGATAGATTCAATCTATAGCTTATTTATAGATGAATTAGACTTCATTGAAAAACATTCATATTTCACTAGTCAATCTATGAAAAATCAAGATGAGTGTGGCTTCCTAGTAGAACTGGCTATGAGAAAATTTTTAAAAGAAGTTATTGGTAGTCGCTTCAAAATTACACATGGATATATCTTTTCTTCAGAAAAAAAAGTATTATCACCCCAAATCGATATTATCATAACTGACACGCTTGTCCCTCATACATTAAAACTATTTGAACATTTTGACAACCTAGAAATAGTTCCCGTAGAGGCCGTAGTGGCTATTTTTGAGGTAAAAAGGACATTAAACAAGTCTACTCTCAAAAAAGCAACAGTACATCTAGAAAAAATTTTTGATGCGGTTTCCTTATCTAAAACGAATGAAAAACGCTATTTTCACGGCGGATGGGGTATTGCTCCTAGCCCTGCTCAAGGCATGCAATTAACAGCAGGATTACTTTCGAATCCCTTAATAGGTATAATAGGGCTCCTTCATAAGGAAGGAATCATAGATACTTTTGCTCGTTCTCAGGATTTGCCGTGGTTTATAGATACTATTTTTAGCTTGGGAGGAACTAGCTCAAAAGGAACGTTACTAGTCCCCCGAGACCTTAACAATTATATGGGTATATCTGCTTTACCGAAGCGTTTTAATAAAGACCGAATTCAGTATAACGCATTTCACCATGACAGAATAAAGATGCTTCAAAATTTTACCGCTTATCTTATAACTTATTTAAATGGAGTTAGTGGTCGTATTTTTGATGTTAATAGCTGTTTTAACCTCAATTCGGAATAGGTGGAAGTATTAACCATGAATCAGCAATTTTTACCTTTTTAAAAGCCAAAAACTTCCCATTATATTCTTTCCTTGAGATTGGACAGGCATGAGTCGCCTTCTCTTTTCATTTTTTAATAAATAACGTTTACAACGATTTTCATAAGCCCTTAAGTGCTTCAGCCTGGCTATGACTAAGAAATACCATCGTGATAAAACCGGATGATAATTATTGAAATACCTTTGAAACAGCGTATTTATAACCTGTTGATATACTAGCACCAATATTGTTCCGGCTTTTTTGTGCTTAAGAGTGAAACAGTGCAACACTCCCTATTATTAGGGCGGGCTGCTTTTCAATTCCAACAGTGCAATCTGTATTAAAATTGGCCATGCACTAAACTTAAAGAGTTGCATCATTTTAGGGTATAGGAATCCAACCACGCAACTATGCAACTAGCCAATAAAAGGACAAATCGCTAGGCCAAGTAGCTGGCTGATATTTCTACACGGCGATGCCCAAGTTCATTTGAGATTAATTCCCTAACCTGTTGATCAATTTCTTTTTGGAAAGGGCTTAATTTCCCTCGCGGTAAACCGCCATTGATAGGAGCCTCCCACCCCTGACCTTGAGTTAACTTGTCCGTTAAAACACGATAACGGACTTGGGCATAGGCATGGCGCAAGCCATGTAAATTCTTTAAGCCTGCAAACCTTGTTTGTGAGACATACATATTTAATTGTTGTCGATAGCTTTTGTTTTCAGGGATCAAGGATTGACCCCGTTTGCAAAAGCAATGCAATTCATTTAACAATTGCCGCTGTTCTGCTGTAGTGATAGGTACCTGACGAGGTACACCGCCTTTTGTCCAAGAACCTTTAATATCAATGTAATGTTCTTTATCAGCCTGACTAACGATAAATTTAATCGCTTCTTGACGGCGCAGGCCAAAGCATTGCTGCAAACGCAGTGAATATGCCACGTAGGAGTTTGTGATCGTGTTTAAAGATAAGGAAGTTATTGCACGATTAAAGATGGGCTTTATTTGCCGTTGCCCAATCGATAATGCTTTATTTTCTTGCGGCAGCATGACAGACTTGCCCATTTGATTTAAAGCAAAACGGATGGCTGATAAACGATTTTTCAGTGTCCCATTCGATAGCCGTTG
>JAJNDI010000056.1 GCA_021156325.1 Gammaproteobacteria bacterium | reverse complement strand
ATATATCCTAAACGCTGTACCCAAGCATTTTGGCTAGAAGACCGTGCTAATACTAACAGCTTTTGTGGCTCAATGGCTTCAACCAACTCAGATAATACGGTTGCAATATGATTAATGCCGCCGGCTTGATAAGGATAAAGCAATAAATCCATTGCGGTGGCTTCGGGTGTTGATGTTATCAAATAGCCTGTGGGTACATTAAAGAATTGTGTAGGAACACAAGATAAGTCTTTTTTAAAAATAAAATTGACTGCAATTTTTCCGCAGTGGATCGGTCGCATACGCTTATTGGTCATTACCTGAAAAATTTGCGGTCGTTGATGAGCAGCCCCATGCAACTCTGCGGCTGATAATAAGCATACGTAATAAGAAATTTTTAAATGCTCCATAAGAAGAGGTATAAATTGATTGGCAGGTAAGCAACCAAATGCTTGGTATTCAGGAGGAACAATAATATGAAAGTTTTTATAAGGGGTCGCTATAATACCCTTTTTCCGTAATCTGAGTAAGCTCATATCAAAAGCCTTCGAGGACAGGTGAAGCGCTTTAATTGCTTCATCTTTACTAAAGCTTTTTCTACCCGTTTGTTGGATTTGGTTAATGTATTTAGATAGTGTCATTAAGTAACCTTGGCAACGTATTATGTGGTAGTGGTTACATATTGTAATGATCGTCCGTATCAGAAGTCAAGGTATCTTTTTATAAACTGTATATATTAGGTGTTTTTAATATTGGTATTTTTTCTTATAGGGTAGGTCATTTTACTGGCGCGCATGGAGAGATTCGAACTCCCTGTAATCTGCAAATCTCGCGATCACGGCAACCGGTATTAACGGCGAACAAAGCTATGTCTCGCAAGTGATTTGGTAGAGCTGCGAATAACCTATCTTGCTCTTTCCAATTCAATAGATCAGGCAATAGCTTAATCGTTGGTGCGGAAGCCAACCATGTTAGTTCATCTATTCAAACACCAGCCGCTTGAAGCCGATGGTTAATGGTTTTGTTTTCAACACCTTCTTTTTTCTTGCCTCAATAAAGGTTTGTAACGGATCCATATGAACCGATTCTAAAGCCAACTTACCAATGTAAGGGTCTAGTGTTTTTAAGTACTAAGCATCTACTTTGATACTTTTCTTGTGCCGATGTTCTAGTAAAAATTTAGTAGCTACCTCCCTAAATATACGTTTTGTTCTAATGCCATATACTTTAGCCTGGCGGATACTTTCTAGCCGATGTACTAAGTATTTTTCAGTTTCTTCAAGCCGAGTAGTGCCAGTGCTTCCAGAAATTCTGACTCCGTCGATAACTTTATTGATGTGCCAGAGACTATATCGTTTGGTAAATCCTGGTATTTTTTTTATGTCCCATGCGTTTCTCCTTTCTCGCGCAGGGCGACCGTTACGGTGCTTATAATGATCTACCCACGTGTCTAAATCAAGCCGATCAAATGCAACGCCTTTACTTCCAATAGGAATAACGGTTAGCAATGGTTTAACTTCTTTATTGAATCGATTTCTATCCATACCGAGATAATGAAGAGCATCTCTTAAACGAATAGGTCGTGGTTGTATATAAGATTATCTTATTTTGAATTAGTAGATAAATAGCACGTTTAATTTCCAAGATAGTTTGAAGTAATAAATTTTCGGCTGTGCCCAAGAGCCTCTGACAAGATCATTCTTGCCTGGTGATCTATTTGTTTTTGTTCGGGAGTCATCTCTCGTAACCGAGGGCCACCTGCAATCGGCGCGTTCCATCCCGTTAATTCCTTATAGCGATTTTGTGCGTAAGCATGGCGCAAGCCATGTAATTTTCTTAAACCCGCACGTTCCACTTGCTTGTCATAGAGGTCGCGCTGATTGATATAGTTTTTATTTTCTGGAATCAGTGAGTGACCGAATTTTCCTGCTTGTTTCTTTGCTTCTTCTAACCAGTAGCGCTGTTCTTCGGTAAGAATGGGAACGGTTCTTCCTCTACCACCTTTGCACCAGGAAGAAAGCAATTCGAGGTGCTGGCCTTTATCGGCGACGTGCGGCTTTATTTTGATAGCCTCTTCACGGCGTAGCCCAAATACGCGTTGCAGTTGTAGAGAAATACGAATAGAGGGGTCAGTGACTTTGGAAAAATCGGGATTGTGAATGGCTTTGTTTTTTGTCGGTAAATAGGTACGTTTTCCGATGCCCATCGCTTCATTGGATTGAATGATAGTGGGCTTGTTAATACACTGGCATAAAAATCGTAAGGCGGACGCGCGATTTTTAAGCGTCGCATTTTGTATTTTATGGTTGATCCAGGAGGTGACAACAGCTTGGATGTGTTTTTGTTGAAGTCCCTTGATATGACGCAATCCATAACCCAAGGTCACAAGATCCTTCGCAAATAAATGTAATATTTTTTTTCTCGCATCTTGCGTTTCATAAGAACCCACACGGGCCGATTGCAAGAGTTGATCAATCGATCGCTGTAAATCATGTCTGATTCCCATACAATCTCCGTGGATGATAACAGCCCCATGACGGCTTATTAGCGCTTAGTGCTAAGCATCCCAGTCTTCAGCGCCGTGCGACAAAAGACCGCAACTTACGTTGCAAAGAGATGAAGGGTGGGGCAAAAAAAGAAATAACTATTTTGACTATTTCCATACTTCAATAAATTTCGTTGCAATTTTCTCTAAATTTTCTTCCGTTATTATTTCATTCACTATTCTACGTATTGAGGGTAATGACTCTGTGGCGTCAAAGATCACTTGCTGATACTGTCGCATCAAGGCAAACTTTGTATCGCTAATGAGCCGTTTCTTTTTAGTAGATTTTTCATTGTTTTCACCACTGTGTTGGCCAGTTTTTTCTTGAGTATTTTGCAT
>JAJNDI010000055.1 GCA_021156325.1 Gammaproteobacteria bacterium | reverse complement strand
ACTGATAGATAAAGGGAACTCGGTACGATGGTCGTAAAAGAATGCGAGATATTTTTTGATTAAATTCTAATTTGTTTGAAACATTGTTGTGGGAGTATTTTCGCCAACACTTTTAAACGTCACACTGAGCGGATTGGAACAAGCTGTAAAAGCAGCGACCAAACCAAAAGATAAAATAAACATTAGCGTATACGCTGATGACTTTATTATAACAGGTTCGACTAAAGAAGTATTGGAAAATACGGTAAAGCCAATTGTAGAAGCCTTTATGTATGAACGAGGTTTAACTTTATCAAAAGAAAAAACTAAGATAACACATATCAATGAAGGCTTTGACTTCCTTGGAATGAATGTACGAAAGTATAACGACAAGCTCATCATAAAACCTGCAAAAAGCAGTGTTAAACGGTTCCTTGTCGATCTAAGGAAAACAATTCAGTCTAATGCAACAGCTAAAACTGGGAACTTGATCAAACAACTCAATCCAAAGATTCGAGGATGGTCAAACTACTATCGGCATGTCTGTGCAAAAGACACTTTCAATTATGTAGATCACAATATCTATCAAGCTTTATGGCGATGGGCAGTAAGACGACACCCAAAGAAAAGTGCGACATGGATTAAAGATAAATACTACCGCACTGAGGGAAATCGACACTGGCTGTTCTATGACAAAGTCAAAGACAAGCAGGGACAAATAGCGAATCTTGATCTTATCAAGGCAAGCAAAACCCTTATCAAACGGCACATTAAGATTCAAGCCGAATCTACACCATTTGATCCCGCTTATCATGATTATTTTGATGAGCGTACTTCAAAGAAATCAAATGCCAAGAAATTTGGAATGACATCACTATGGTGGTTTTGTTGGTAGCGGTTGCAACCCGAAATATGAAACAGAAAAGCACGGGTTACAGTAATGTGTGGCCTTATAATGGCTCGAGCCGTGTGATGGGAAACTATCATGCATGGTTCCTATGGGAGCTACGCTCAGCAATGGGCGTTAGCTTACCAGACACAAACCTCGCCCCAACCAGGGTGCGACACGAAGTCGCTTAACAAACTGCTTCTCTAGCTCACCATTCTATCAGAAGCCTGCTGTTCCGCCAGCAGTTCTCTACCTGAACATGCGATCGCAGCAATGTGGTGGTGTGAAGCTTCAGGGACAAAGTAGCCACGGGAAACCGTAGAGGAATCCGTAAGGAGGAATCGAATCTGCCAGCACAAAGGCGGAGAGGAACAGAGATAAATGGTAGGGTTAATATAATGTGAACTCTTGCATATTCATCGTAAGGGCGGAGGAGCCAAATGTGCTGATAGGCTTTAACCAAACGGTATTACAGTTAGGATATGGGATCGCTTGGTTTCCTATATCGCGGATGTCACACTGTCGGTGAAGAGAGAGAACCTAACCCATTTAGTTTGTTAAGTGGAACGTGGGAATCCCGTATAGCTCCCAAGTCATTGGGAGGGTGTATTGTAAAATGCACCGAACGCTATGCGGCGAAGGGATGCTGGAAAAAGCGAATGCCCTACAGTAATCGTAGAGATACAGGTTGTAACATTACCTGACACGAAAGTGGGCTGACATCCTAAGAGATCATGTGATCTCTGGCAGGTATTCAACGCAAGAAAATTTGGAGAATCGACAGGATGAGGAAAAGCAAATGACAGCAATGGCGATAACACCGTTGGCTGGTGCAGCCTCAACTAAAGCTACTTGGGATTCCATTCAATGGAACCCCATTAAAACCGAAGTACGTCGACTGCAAATACGTATTGCGAAGGCCATTCGGGAAGGTCGTCATGGCAAAGTAAAAGCCTTGCAATGGTTACTGACCCACTCATTTCATGCAAAACTATTAGCAGTGAAACGAGTCGTACAAAATCATGGCGGTAAAACGCCTGGTGTTGATAATGTTATTTGGACAACGCCAAAACAAAAGCTAAAAGCAGCTCAATCACTTAAGCGGCGAGGTTATATTCCGACAGTGACTTCATAATGCATCTCCTTCAATTTATCTTTGGGATTTTTTTTTCTCTAGCTATACGTATTTTAGTAGAACAGTTAATTTTTTTTCGGAGCTCATTCTCCTTCTGAGAGGTAAGTAAAACCCAAAATTTATGGGCATTAGCTTTCCTCGCATCAATCATACCTGTTTCAATCCAGTAGCGCACTACGTGATGACTTACATCAAATTTTTCTGCTACTTCATTAATAGATAATTCGCCAGATTTTCTCAAATTATAAGATGGAATTTTATATTTATGGCGAATCCATTTCACACTAAATAGTGTGTAAGAATTACCCTTGTTGGTTTTTAATCCCTTGCTATTAAGATAATTAACAATTTCTCTATCTTTCATGCGTTGTGCTAGTATACGCACTTGCTCAATTATTTCTGCAGAACAGCGCCATTTATCAGGAGATTTTGGCGGCAAAGCAACCATCATTTCTTCACAAGCACCGCCTTGCCATCTAATATAGAGAATAGCATTTTTACGATCATCCGCTATTTTAACAGTGATATCTTTAATAAGCAGACGTACAATTCGTTTACGATCTTTAGCACTGGTTGACTCCGCGTGCCATAGCCGAGGAAAATTTTCAGCCAGCTTAAGTAGTTCATTTTTTCTCACTGATAAATTGCTAAGGTGGCTATTAGTGATATGTTCATCATATTGTTTTTGTAATTCCTCAAGTGCAATAAGAGATTCATTCCAACGTTTTTCTAACGTGGCGGCCACTAGGCGATTAGAGGGATCCACTTCTTCATATCTTCGCTGCGCTAAGTCGACTTCGTATTGTGCTCGTTGAAATTTTAATTGCCACTGCTTACTGATTCCTTGCTGCCTATTTTCTAGCTCTTCTAACGCACTGACAGCAATCTGAATTTGCTTTGGCTCGATGATTAACAAAATGCGTTGAGCAACACTCTGATCAATAGGTTCACAACGAACGGACAAGCAATCCTTTGTACCAGTCCCTCCTTGTTTTCTTTTCCAGCTACATTGATAGTAAGGTCGAATACCACCATGGCCTTGGTACCTCACAGTGATTTTATGTCCGCAGTAAGAGCAGACCAATAATCCATGTAAAAGCGCTAACCCTTCACGTACAGGTCCTGGTAACAATGTTGCTATCCCATTGGTTTGGTTTTGCTCTAACCGTTTTTGATGGTCAAGGTAATCATTCCATCTGATGTAGCCTTCATGATGTTCTTGTAGGGTAACTTGCCAATCCTTTTTTGGACGCTTTAGTATTTTAATGCGTAAGTGCCCTTCTGGCGATAACGACTTATCATGATGATAACGGCCATAGACATATGTTCCAGCATAAGCAGGGTTCTTCAGGATCCCGAGAACGCGGGATAAATTTAATTGCCCCCAAATGAGTTTCCCCCTCCAGACGCCACCATAAGCGCGTTTTGGAAATTTAATATTATTATTAAAAAAGTAATGTGCCACAGCGTAAGCACTGCCTTGTTCTTTGAATATTTTAAATAATAAGATAATTACTTCCCGTACCTGCTCATCCGAATCGAGTACAGTGCGACCGTTATCATCGTAACAATAACCTATGGGTAATTGAAAACGCAACTCTCCTTTTTTAGCTTTATTTATTTTACCACCAAGAAGTCGAGCACGGATGAAATGGAGTTCTGCTTGAGACATGGTTCCCTTAAGACCTAGTAGTAATTGGTCATTAAAATCTTTGGGATTATAACAACCGTCTTCATCAAGAATCAGTGTATTTGTCAATGCACAAATTTCTAAGAGACGATGCCAATCTGTACATGAGCGAGATAAACGAGAAGCTTCCAGTGCAAAAACAGCGCCGACTTTACCCATAGAAACATCAGCGACAAGAGTCTTAAAATCTTCTCGATTGTTTGAGTTTGCACCCGATTGGCCTAAATCGTTATCAAGGACTTTGATTTGATATGGATTCCAACCCAGTAATTCGGCTCGGTCTTTTAAGGCATATTGGCGTTCTGTACTCTCCCGATTTAGGCGCACTTGACCCATCGTTGATTGCCTCAGGTAGACATACGCTAATTTTTCTTTGTGATAGGGTTGGATTTTGTTGTTCATATTTATTGACCTCATATTGTTTATTGTGCTGCAAAAATGTATCCATCATGTTAGCTGTTAACATGACTAGATCACGGATATCTGATGATGGAATCTCTGGTGGATAGAAAGCAGTCTTCATGGTTATAGTCACCCCTTATACACCCATTAAAAAACTTTTCTAAGAGCCCGAGAATTTATCTAAATCGTTTAACAGTTCGGATAAAGTGAATAGATGTTCAACGGATAAAATGGGAGCTCGTTTTAACCAATCCAGATAAGGTGATGGGTCAGCTCTATCTGTCCAATCTCTCAGAACAGCAACTGTTCCTATTCCTTCTGCATGTAAGCTGAAAACATCGTGCTTACTCTGTTTTTTAGTAGAAAGAATTTTTAATCGTTTCCCTTGTAATGAGTGAAAAGGGTGAGTAATAGTAGCATATCCCGAATAACGATTGGATATATGTGCAGTACGATTTAACGGTGCCGACGATAGGCGATAGAGCCATGCAGGCATTACACCTGCTTGCGCTTGAACCTATTGCAGAAATCAAAGCTGACCCGAACTCTTACGGATTTCGGCCAAAGCGAGGAACAGCGGATGCGATTGAACAATGTTTTCGTGCGCTTCGCTTGAAAACATCGGCGGACTTTATTTTAGAGGGAGACATTAGAAAATGCTTTGATCGGATCGACCATCAATGGCTCAAGACCCATGTCCCCATGGACAAGAAAATACTGGGCCAATGGTTATCAGCAGGCTACATGGAAAAAGAGGCTTTCTACCCTACGCAAGAAGGCACCCCGCAGGGCGGCATTGCTACTCCCACAACAATGTTGCAAATTTGTATCTTTTTCTTCCTTTTTTTTGCCTTTAAAGTCAGGCAAATCTTGTACCCGAAATACCACGTTGACTTCCT
>JAJNDI010000007.1 GCA_021156325.1 Gammaproteobacteria bacterium | reverse complement strand
AGTGATTACTGCTATTTATGATGAAAAAAAAGAGCCTATCGGTTTTGTTAAAGTTACCCGTGATTTGACAGAGCGCAAACAAGCAGAACAAGCCTTGGCAGCTAGCGAGCGCAATTACCGGGCTCTCGCTTCGATGGCACCGGTGGGTATTTTCGAGTGTACTCCAGAAAGTCATTTAACCTATATCAATGACTATGCTTGTCAAGTCATGGGGCTGCCTTTAGAAGAGGCGCTAGGTAAAGGTTGGTTAAACGCTATTCACCCGGATGATAGAGAAATGGTCATGAATGAATGGTACAAGGCGCTAGGATCCGGAGAAGCTTTTACATTAGAATACCGTTTTTATCACCCGAAAAATGATAAAACCCTTTGGATTATCAATCAGGCTAGCCCAAAGTTGAATAAAAAAGGGCGCGTAAAAAGCTACATCCAAACCGTTACTGATATTACTGCGCGTAAAAGACTGGAAGAAGCCGAAAATAATCAAAAAAGACTCAAGGAATTTATTGATACTATTTGCCACGAAATCCGAAATCCCTTAAATGGTATGGCGGGTAGTACGCAAATGTTGAAAGAAACTCTGGACCAATTAAAATCTCTGCTAAAGAGCCACGATAAAATGCTTACTCACGAAGTAGGCGAGCAGTTTACATATGCTTTTGAAGCCCTAAACGATATCTATGAGAGCTTAGGGGAGAGTGTTCAGCAACAAAAAATCGTGGTGGATGATGTATTGGATGTCTCCAAGATTGAACACAATACATTAACGTTAAAAATAGACCCTTTTAGCCCTAAAAGGATTATATTAACCTCGGTTCAAATCTTCAGCGCTCAATTCAAGCAAAAGGGACTTCAACTTGATCTTAAATTGCCAGACAAAGAAACGATTGTAGAGGGCGATGGAGGACGGTTAAAACAAAGCGTGATTAATTTACTCTCCAATGCGCTTAAATTTACCCTCAAAGGGACTATTGCAATCAGCTTAACAGAGCAGCGTTTAAGTGAAAATACCGTAGAGTTAACTATTCAGGTAACCGATACTGGTATTGGTATGGATCAAGAGGAAATAAAGCAGCTGTTTAAGCGTTTTACGCAGTTTGGTTCTTCCTCTTCTTCACAGACCTATCACCCTATGGGGTCTATGATAGAGAGTAGCGGTTTAGGGCTTAGCATCAGTCAAAAGCTAATTGAATTGATGGGAGGCCATATTAGAGTCACTAGTGAAAAAGATAAGGGTACTGAAATCACTATAACGGTGAGTATGCCTCTTTCACTTATTCCAAAGCTCCCTCGCACTTTTTCTCCTATTCCTATGGTTTTCGAAGGGCTTAGCCAGCGAAAAGTTCTTATTGTAGACGATAACCCTGTCAATCAGAGGATATTAATTAATCATGTCAAACCGCTAGGGTGGGAGCATCAGGTTGCAGAGACTGGACTGGAAGCATTCAGCGCTTCGGAAGAAAAGGTATTTGATGTAATTTTGATGGATATAGAAATGCCGGTGATGACTGGATTGGAGGCCACCCGCCAAATCCGCCAGCGTGACCAGGCGCAAGGTCGAAAATCTGCCATCATTGTTGGCGTTTCAGCGAATGCACACCCGCGGCATATTAAAACCGCTAAAGAAGCGGGAATGGATGACTACATTACCAAACCCGTGCATAAAGCGACATTGCTGAATCTTTTACAGAAATTGGTGCGCTCGCCCAGCAGCGCTCAAACGCCCTCTGCCCCTGACATGTCGAGCGTTTCTTCTCTTTCAAGTCTGCCAGCGGCGAGACTGCCTTTTTTTCAAGCACCCCGGCTAACACAGTCTGAAATGGAAAGATTGATATTACAATTTAAAGCGGCAGCAAAAGAGTTATTAGCTCAGCAATTGTCTTTTAATGCTCGCTGTGAAAATAAATACATCACTATTGAGCTCCCCTCATTAACCCCTTACTTTCGTAAATTTGTCTTTACACAATTTAAGCAGCTAGTTGAGCAGGTATTCCAAGATAAGGCAGTAAAAGCAAAAGTGACAGATAATTATTTACGACTAACTACTTATACCGCTGAAGAAGCGCTTCATCTAAAAATCATTTTAAGTGAAGCAGGATTGGCGAATGCATTTAATAAACCCCGGGTGTCTCAAGCTGAAATTCCCTCGCCTCCTTCGCAGGTTTATTCTAACTAGTCCGGCAAACAAGATTGATTTTTAGAGAAAGCCATTCTCACCCTCAAGAAAGAAAAGACGAGTTGGGAAGTACCAAGATCCGAGAAACTCATCAGGCTTTATCCCGAGGTGCACCCTCTGCCAACCAGTACCGTTCATGCCGTGTTAGAGAGGGGCTGCTTAAGAAGCAAAAGAGTCGCAGCCGTAATCGTAATATTTACACTAAATAGTCTGATGCAAAGTAGAGCAAAATGGGTCGAAAAAGAGCAATTTGCTAATTGATATGCTTGACTTTTAATATGGATACCCCCTAGCCGCAGCGTTGGATACGGGATTTCTTACATCGACTGATATTGGATTGATTCTGACTCATTTGTGAAACGGTTTGCGATATACTTGATTCAATCAAACTATCCTCACGCTATCTTAAGCCCTCGATTTGAATCTACAAGGGACGTTTCTGCTTGTGTATAAAAATCTATTTTTTGCAGTAAGATAGCTTTATTATAAGGCTTAGTGAGATAATCATTCATTCCTAACGCTTTGGCTTCCTCTATTTGTTCCGGGCGAACATAGCTGGAGAGGGCAACAGGTGCGCTCTAGCTCCAAGTGCGACAGTCATTTTTATACTGCTGAACAAACAGCTCCTGTGGCGTTTTAAAGCCGATACACTTTCTAGGGGGGGGTTCATTTTGGCAGCCAACTCATCCAATTGCAATTGAGTGATGGCTTCCACAGAGGCTGTTCTGGGTAAATACCGTCTCAGTCGGCCATTCATATTTTCGTTACTGCCTTTCTGCCCGGGTGACTGAACGTGGCAGTAGTACACTTTACAGTTAAGCTCTCGTTCAAGTTCACCATATTGAGCAAATTCACTGCCTTGATCAAAAGTAATACTTTGACACATTTGATCAGGCAGCGGCATCAACTTTTCTTTGATCTTGTTTATCACTGGCTTAGAGGATTTGTTATCGTTCTTTAGCAGAATAACTATCCGTGATTTGCGTTCTACTAGCGTAGTAACTGTTTTTTGTTTTGTACCTGAGAACTCTATCAAATCCCCCTCCCAATGGCCAAATCGTTTTCTGCTCATCACTTCTTCGGGTCTTTGCGTAATAAGTCTTATCGAACACTTTAACTTGAGATGGCAAGGTTAAAAGCCAGAGATGAAGAAAGTATGTTTTATGCTTTAGTTCAAAAAAGTATACGTCAAAATAGAAATTCACCATTTAATATCAGGCTCTTGTCTTATTTATATGGTGTTTTTACTAATTATGGACAAAGTTATCTCCGGCCTATAGTGTCTTTAGGGGTGATTTTTTGCCTTAGCATTTTTATTTATGGTTTGTTGATGTCATCAACTATAAATTGGCATAATAAAATCGATTGGAATATTATTGGAGATAGTTTTGATTGTGCTTTACAGCAAATTAAACCATTTGGTTTTTCGAACTCGAAAAATTTACCATTTATTAAAAAAATGCTTAATAAACACCCTTTTTTTTAGATTTACTGCAATTGGTGAATCTATATTAGGCTTGATTTTTTTTAGCATTATCTTTTCTTGCTATAAGATGGAGGTTTAAAAAAGATTAAAACATGTATATAGGTATAATTAATATAAGGATTCTATTTATTAAAATAGATAGTAAAGATTTATAAATGAATACGTTGTTTACCTTTTTCTAAAATAATATGAAAACCACAAGCATGAGATATATTAATAAAATTACTTAATTTAACATCTTCCTGTTCGCCAGATCGTAAATTTTGGATAACTGTTGGAGATAAACCTACTTCCTTAGCTAATTTTCTGACTGACTTATTTTCAGATTGCATAAGTTCCTCTATTAGTTCTGACAATAATAGTTCTGTATAAGCTGCTTCAAATTGTTCACGAAAGGCAGGATTTTGCATTTCTCTATCGAATGTTGATTGAGCTTTTTTAGGCATAATACTGGCCTCCTTTATCCCGGTTAATATAATCTTCTCGGTACTTTACCGCTTTGTCTTTTTCAATAGGGGGCAATTTTTGCTGTTTTTTTCTAAAGGCATTGGTCACAATGATTTTTTTACCATCGTAAAAGAAACACAAAAACCGATCAGGCTATGGTTTGAAGGTATAAATCTTATCTTCTTCATAGTTGAAAAGGGTTTTATTAGTTAATTTACCTATATCACCCATGTGCTTAAACAGTCTGAGTACCTTGATGCGTTCTTTATCCGATAATTTGTTATAGTAATCAAGAGCTTGGCTTTTGCCTTAGCTATCAAAATACCATTCAATGGTATGAAAAATACCCTTATAGGCAATATATTCAGGTTTCTCGTTATGCATAATAAACTGTATCAGAAAAGTGGTACGATGTCAAGCTGGGTTTTTCTATAGGAAGCTACAGTCTGAACCATTTAATGACAAAATACTAGTCACTATGCTGGGCGGGGTAGTTCATGTCGTAAGAATATGCTTATATGTGTTGAAGTAGCATTATATAGCTAGAAATATCCCAATGTATCTTTGTTTTTAATGAAATGGGTGATCATAAGATGAAAGATAAATATAGCAGCAAAATTTCCCCAAAAAGAAAAGAGCTGACTGTGGAAATACCGTCTAAAAAAATCAGAAGCAATGTTCTTGAAAAAAAGCAAAAATCCATTAAACAATGTAAACGAAATATTTCTGTCTTCTTGAATAAAGATGAACCTTGGTTTGCTCCTACAATCGTAGTCCTCAAAGAACTAAAAAATTAGGTGAGCTCAATGCTTATTTGTGCGAAACTCGATACCAGGTATTTTGTAAAGCGTTATGCCACGAAAATCTCAGGCTAATTTCGGAGACTTTTAAATTGCTTGATGAAGAGCAGAAGTTGTTGATGATGGCTGATAATCGGTATAAAGCAATCAAGGATTTTATCCGGTGTCTTGTAACATTTTCAGAACAGTTTTATCAATCAAAATCAGAAAATTTATTAGCTATTTTGAAAGAAATTATTTTGATAAAGCCAATTCCGTTGGGCAGTATTATTTGTAATTTTTTAATGGAAGCAAAAAAATATGAGAAAGTAAATAACAATGTTGTGAATGATTTGGAAAAAGCTATAAATAATATAATGGTAGAAGTTAAAGATGTATCAAAAGCTGAAACTTCTATTTTACCTGAATTATCATCGGCTTGTGTCTGTGATATCAGCAGTGACACTGCTGATAAAAAAACAATGAATGCTATTATTACAGAAAACTTTCTTTCGAATAGCAAAAGAGAAGGAAGAGATAATATCCAGAAAAAGCGAGTTGCCTTTGTTAAAGATATGCTAGAGTGTAATTCAAGCTACTCAAATTTACTTACTAAAAATGGCATGACACCGATCGGTTGATTAAATAATAACGGTTCTATTATTGGTCATCTTAGGGAGAGCTTATTCATAGTGAATTAGCTCTGAAATACTTATCTTCTAATCTAAACAGTTGTTTGAGTTTTGTAGGCGTAATCTTGACCTCCTTTCCCGATTAAAATCTTCTCGATAAAAGTTGTCCTAATAGGCAATATATTCAAGCTAACCTGAATTAAAAAGAAAACACGCTATCAAGGAGGGATCTTTCTGTTGTTAGCTATATGCTGGTCAATCAGTGGCAAAATACAGGTTACTACAACTTGGAATTCTATGTCACGAAAGTAAGCTTATGTGCGCTAAAATATCGTTATGTAGCTAGAAATATCTTAATGTATCTATTTGTTTTCCTATATATGCTAATGTTTTGATCTGTAGCCCAAAAAACGAACAGCAGATTTAAAATTTTACTAGAAATTGAACGTGTTATTGTGATTAGCGCAACAAACTCTTAATCAGCGGGTCATAGGTTCGAGCCCTATACGGCCCACCAAAATCCTTACAAACACAATTTCTTCTGAAAGCTCTTTGCTGTTTAAATTTCTGCCTAGAAATAAGCAAGAAAAATCGATCAGCTGGCCTAATATTGGTTCAATCTTCACCATAATATTTTGCCCACGGGGATATCACTTGGATCAGACTTATGGCCGTCAGGGTCGGCAAATGGCATTTTTAAATAACCATTTTTTAGATAGAATTTCAAAGAGCTTTGCCGTGATTCTGCATGAATGCTTTTGATGCCTAAAGCCTTAAGCCATTTTTCAATAAGTTCTAAAAATTGACTGCCGGCATGTTGGTTACGCTTGGCCTCATCAATAACGATAATGCGCATAGCAGCTCTATTCTTCGGCCAAAACTGAATATGGCTATATCCAATGATTTCTGTTCCTTGGTATAAGGCGAGATGAGCATGATTTTCGTGATTAAATGTCCATTTATACGGATCTTCTATGCCGTAAGGGCCGAAAAAATATTTATCACGAAAATATCTAGCTGCCTCCCATCCTATTTCATCATCGCATTTAAGAATGCGAATTCGATAAAAGCCAGATTCTTTCAATATATCTCTACTAAGTTTGCTTTGGCGGAGTTCATCGTTCATATACATTTTTGACATGAATTTATCCTGGTAATATGTTTCATAATATTGCTTGCCGAAGCTTGGGGGCTTAAATTGCTAATCTCAAGTTCAAAAAAGTGAGGATGAGATATCGAAAGGAGATGGCCATTATCTTCGGCATCCTGAGGATCAATAGATTTCCACCTCTCTCGTCGTTTTGGTTGAGTCAGGCGCTTCAAGTGTTCTTCTTTGTTAATTAAAAGCTGTACTGGAACAAATAATGAGCCTCTTGCTTCTGCCATAGCTCTGACATTTTCATACAACTCCCTATCTTCTTCAGTTTCCGCAAGACAATTTGTAAGTACGTAACTGACTTCAGGGACTCTGGTTAGAAACTTAAAAATTTCTGCCCTAATTCTTGCGATAGCATCCCAGGCGAAGGATGGGATTTTAGCATATCCGTTATATGAAAGTAGCTCAAAGATAGGGTTATTGATTAACTGATTATCACAAATGATAAAACCATAACTTTTAGCTAATTCCTTAGCAATAGTGTATTTACCAACGCCTGGCTTGCCAGTCAAATAGATGATAGTGGAGTTGCTTTTCATATCTCATTTTCCCTAATACAGTGCCTTATATTTATAGCCGGATTCGGAAGAAGCAATACACTGCTCTATCGCGCGAAAGTAGGCTTATATACGTTACAGTGCCATTAAAGGCTATAGTCTTGAACTAAAAGAAAGTTAAAATAAGATAATTAGCCATAGGTGTGCATATGGCATTCATAAATGCTACCAACATCTTTTGCTTTTTTAGACAAAGCATGTTGTTCAGTTGAAATACGATCAACTACGGTTTCAAAGGCTGTGTTGATCAACTCAGCCACCAGAACGAGGGAGATACTTCCAATAAGTATAGTTTTTTCTATACTATACCATTAAGATCCAGCAAAAGCGCAACATAAATAAATATTATTGCTAAAATAATCTCTTGTTGAAAAGCAACTTCGGTTTTAAGGGTTAATTTCAAGCCTTCAAAGGAGTTTGAAAAAGCTCGTATAATTCGCTTTATATTTAATAGCGGCAGTTTGTTCATTTTGCCTCCGGTTTAAAACGATATATTATTTCGGTAGGAATTCTCGAAAGTATTTTAAAGTATCTGCGTTTGGCTAGAATCTGTTCAAAAATCATAAACAAAATCTATAAACTACTTAGCTCAATCTTCGATTATTTTAGGGGTATCTATATTCTGCCCAGCAAAGATAAAAGCATTTATTAAATACGCTGAAAGTAGTACAATATTTAAATTAGAATAATAAAATATTATATCGCTATTCTAACAAAGCTGACACTATTAAATTTTATTTAAAAAGATTTATTCGATAGAGGTAAATAAAATTATAATGTTTAATCTATTTACATTTAAGCCTCTATCGTATGCGGACCTCAATTTATTATGTAAATGGTTTTCGAACCCTCATGTGTTAGAATGGTGGGACGATTGTCTGCTTCCAGAAGAAATTAAAGAAAAATATAAAAAACATATCGATAATGATATTTTTTTCCCTTATATCGTTTATTTAGAAGATAAACCCATTGGATTTATTCAATACTATTGGGCAAGCAAAGTAGGTAAGGGATGGTGGCCTGACGAAGATGAGGGCACTATTGGACTAGATCAATTTATTGGCGAAGAAGATTTTATTAATAAAGGTTATGGTACCTTAATGATTAAGGAGTTCATTCATTATTTATTTCAGAACCTTCTTTTCAAAAAGATTATAGTGGATGTTGAGCCTGAGAATATTCGTGCAAGACGCTGTTATGAAAAAGTCGGCTTTCAGGAAAAAGGCGTCATTGATACTCCAGAGGGTAAATCCATTTTGATGGTTCTTTTAGCAGGCTGTATCGAGAAGGAAATTAATGCTTTTCTGGCTAAAGATAATACTCAATATTTAAGCTTAAAAAGTAAAGAGAAATAAAAATTGAAACTTTTTTATTTGATGTTATCCGTAATATTTTTTGCTATAGCGGGATCAGCTCTTGCTTCCTCTCCTCAAAATTACCTTTATATCTCTTCTGGTAACTTGGACAAGATTAATAACCTACTTACACGTTATGACATTGAAGGGGTGCAAATTGTCTATAATTGGAAAACTTTGGAAAAGAGTGAAGATGAATATGATTTTTCTAAGATAGAACATGATTTAAAATTCCTTGAAGGATTACATAAAAAATTATTTATTCAATTGCAAGATCGCTTTTTTGAACCAGATGCTAGATACGTCCCTGATTACTTGATGCAAGATCCGATTTATAAAGGTGGTATCATTTCACAATACGATCGTGCGGGAGAGGGTACGCCATTGACATATGGGTGGGCAGCTCAGCAATGGAATGTTGCAGTGCAAGCACGTTATCAGAAATTACTGCTTGCCTTAGCTAAGAAGTTTGATGGAAAAATAGCTGGGATTAATCTACCTGAAACCGCTATTGATATCAATCAAAAACGGGATACAACAGGTTTTAGCTGTGATAAATACTTTAATGCAGAAATTGAAAACCTGAAATTTGCCCGCAATGCTTTTAAACAATCGTATGTTGTGCAATATGTCAATTTTTGGCCTTGTGAATGGGATAATGATCACCGCTATATGTCACGCTTATTCGCTTTTGCTGAAGAAAATGATATAGGGCTTGGCGGGCCTGATATTGTCCCTTATAAAAAAGCACAGATGAAGAATGCTTACCCTTTTTTTCATCATTACCAGGGTAAATTAAGATTAGTAGCAATGGCGGTGCAAGAGCCGACCTTAACCTATCTTAATCCTAAGACCAAAAAGACCTTTACCAAATCCGAAATTGTCGATTTTGCTACAAACTATCTCGGGGCCGATATTATTTTTTGGAGTACTTCATCTCCCTGGTTTTACTATTAGCCTTTTAAGCGGCTAAGCCTTTTTCAATTTTGGTGCCATCTCATTGGGCTTATTTCTGTTTCTTCTCAGGTAGATCTGATCCAATCCCAATGTACGGGCAACTCACTAACAGAATAAACTTTAGAAAGCATAAGCTGTTTATCCTCTTTAGATTTATATTTTATCTGTTTTTGGTACTGAAAATACCAGTATAAGATAAAATATAAACCATGACCTTGAAAAAGTTTGTTTTTTTTATCCTAATGCTATGAATTGATGGAAGGGCTCAACAACTGGTCCAATCGGTTTAGGTGCATCAGAATCTGCAATTACAGCAATCTCTTCCTTAATTTTCTTAAGATTAATTTAAGGTTAGTCTGTTAATATTCCTATCGGTGGACAAAAATTGTAAATACAGGGAGGAATGTATGTTAAACTATCAAGAAGAAAAATATTTTATACCTAATATTGGATTTGATGAAAAAGGTAACCCGTTAGATAAGACGGCTAAACAATATGCTGATGACCCTTTTGCCCCTTATAGCCAATTCTTCATTGATTCTCCCCGAGGCGTTCGGGTGGGCGGTCAAAATATTATCAAGAAAGTATTGGCGATTGAAGAGTATAAAAGCAGCGCCATTTTTAACAACCCTGCCTCAACACTCAGCTGTATTTTAGAAGAATTTCCTCTGTGGAATGAATTATGTAAAAACGAGCAAGAGGCCCTAACACAAGAAGCAGAAGACGTAAGCGATCGTCTTCTTTTATCTAATATCCTAATTAAACACGCTGTGCGGGCATTGTTGATGAGGGCTATCTATCCCCAGAAAGAAATTATCCAGAAATTATCAGTAACAGGAAGAGAAAGAGCTTATCAGGAAATAGAAGATTTTATAAGAATATGGCGGCAGGACGCTATAGGTTTCTATGCTTTAGCTCGATTGAAGGAACGGGTTTTTGTCCTTACAAGGCCAGAAGGAACGTTCACCAATATCTATTTTCATAAAGAAACGCAAAAACTACAGGCACAGTCTGGGCAACCTATCATGATGAAAGATCCTAATCGAGAGGCTGAATCTATCTATCTGGGGAGGGCATTTTCAGCGGTTGAAGCGTACTCTAAGGGGGACTCCTTAAGGGCACGCGTCGCTGCATTTGATACAAGCTCTACCCGTTCTAAAATATTGACTGAGCTTTTAGCAGGATTTATCGAGGTAAATGGCAATCGTATCAATCTCGAGGAAGTAGATGAAGCACTCGGTGCCGAATATGGTGGTTATGGAATCATAGAATATGCGCTGCAGGCCGAAATCATACGCTTATTAGCACGGCTTGATCTGAGCCACTATCCTAAAAATTCTTCCAGGATTGTTAGTTTTCATCAACGAGCGGCTGCTCTTGTAGATAAGGATGGGAAAATTTTGCCTGATCAAAAAGAGAGGGTAAAAGTCTTAATAAAAGATATTTTCATGGAAGCCAAGTGCGTTGAAAGGTATGAAAACTTTTCAGGAAGTGAAAAAAACAGAAGAGACTTTTTCGAAGCAGCATCAAAGAATAAAGGTTATATACTCCTTATTGAACATCTGAGCTTACATGTTTTGGAAGTAAAAAATGAGAAAAAATCTAATAAGGATGAAACTTTATGTGAAAATACTCCGATGAATATTCAGGTAAAGAGTAATGATGAAAAGTTATCTGCGGGACAAGAAAAAAGACAAGATCAAGGTAAGAAGACTGAATCTCAACCTGCCTCGGGCTTTTGGGAAAAAATAATTTCAAGGCTATCCTCAATGCCTAAACCGATTGCTGCGGTGATTAGCTTTTTGAGCGTTTTTATCGGAATCGATAATGATAATGTTGTATGCGAGTCTGTTGTAAAGGCAGAGAGTTGGGGGAGGGTCTCGATGTGGAATAAATCACAAAGCGGTAATAAAGCACTAACTTCTGTTTCTCAGCGACCCCCTTCGCCGCCGCCGTCTCTAAATTTACGGCTAAACGCTAGATTAAACTTGATAAAATAAATTGGTTTGTGCAGCATAACCATAATGTAGAACAGAGAGAGTTCGCTGCCAAAATGAAAAAGTTATATTCAATTAACACCCGTGAAATTAACTTTCTCATCACAGCTGCTATGATTTTTTTTATTGGTGAAGTGCTTTCCATTGAGTTTAATCAATACTTTAACAACTTATATTTCTTTGGTATTGTTTGTCCATTCAACGTTAGTGTGACATTCTTTTGCTTTAGTTTCTTTATTATGGATTTGGTCGCTTAAATTTATGATAACACCATTTCTGATTTTTTTATTTACGCTAAATTGACTTCTCAATTATTGTTTCCAGCACTTGGAAACTTGGCGGTTTATAGCTCAGCTATTCCTGCAGGCCAATTGCAGGAACTTTTCTTGGGGGCGCCTTATATTTTATTTAGCGCCATGGTTGCCTCTTTTTTCGGATACAAAGTAACAGGAAAAATCATGCAATGATTAAAAGTTCGGTTTAATGGCCGGTTTTTGTTTTCTCGTTATTTGTCTTTGACTTTAACCGGTGAAGTTTTATGCTCCCTAATTTTTCAGTCATGGTCTTTAAATATGGCCGCTCCCTATTAAACTTAGCGCATGTTTTTATTGGTTTGATAATGGTAAAGTTAGTGTTATCTTTTATTTTTAGCCTTATCATTGTACCCGTTACTAACATGATACGATCCTATCTTGGAATACGCACCGCCTACCAACATTAATTTGGTGCATTTTTCTGTGTAGTTATAGCGTCAAATAATAGCTTATATCTATTGCCTATGGGTTTTTTATCTCGAAATATACGGCTAACGGATAGGAACTGGAGGTTGATGCCGTAATTTTTCAGCACAATTCAGTAATAGTGAGTCCCTAAAATGAATTCGATTGGCCTTCAACTTATCTTCCTCTACAGAAAAAAGACCACAATGACACGATATTTCTAAATAAGCCTTAACTTCGTGATAGGACGTTTTATGTTGGCGCATGTGAAGAGGCAGCGAGCTATCTCGTTCCTGCTGAAGATCTGCAATAGTGTGGTAACGAGATCGAAGTTGGTAGCGCAACTGAAAGGCTGCACCATTATTTCTTTCATATTGATTATTGCTGTTGTTACTTTGAGAGAGATTCTCAACGTATAATTCCACATAAAACAGTTTTTTCTGTTTTTCCGGGATAGCAGTAATAAGCTTTTTATTTTGGTCTATTAGTGCTTGGAACTCTTCATGTGATAAAGCTGTCCACGTTTTGATCTTAACTTGATGTGTGTTTTCTAAGGATTTGCATAGTAGGTCATCATTGCCGAAGTCTTTCTCCAAGATTGCTTTTGCTTCGGGAGAAAGTTTTCTATAAGAATAGTCAGGATTATCCCCTAATGCATAGGGGTGGAAATCCCCTGACGCCCATAACCTGCTATCACGGTGTCTATTATTCCTTATCATCAGGAAAGCCTCCTAGCTCAAAGCAAAAAGAGGCTATCAAAGATAGTGAACAATTACAAGAGAAGAGTAAACTATCCGACTGTTAGGAAGGAAACATTGATGTTTCCACACAGTGTTCCAACTCCTTTTCCATTTTTGCTATGGCAGTTTTCATCCAAGCCTGTCTTATTTCATCTTCACTGAGTTCATCAAAAAGAGGTTTTCCGCTATCAAGCTCTTTTTCAAACTGCTCATTTAACCATATTGACAAGACATCAGCTGTATGTTGAACAATGGCGTCTAATAAAATAGTCGGATCAGGATGCAATTTACTGAGTGCTGCCCATTGTTCAGTTGAAATAATATCATTTTTAATAGTTTCTAACTTTTGTTTACTATAATAATTAAAAATGTATAAGATCATATAATTCTGCATGTCAACATTATCTAATTGATCATTTTGGTGAGCGGCTATAAATTCTTGAATCAGGCTTTCAAGCGCTTCGTTATTCGTGATTGACTGACCTTCATTAGTAAGCTGCTTGGGAAGATTTAAGTTTTTTATAAAATCATCAAATGCTTTTTCAACTAATTGAGAGACATGATTTTTGGGGATAATGAGGGGGGTATATTTTTCATGCTCAACGATATTTCCTGGTAGTAAATCATACGCGAGCATGGCAGTTTTTCTCATCTTTTCTTTTCGATCAAGCATAATTTTCGATTCGTTTACATAACACATAATCTCATCGTTAAAAATTTTGTTATATACTTCTTGTATATAAAAATTTATAAATATTTTTGAAGATAGGTTTTTTTGCGTAGAATCTAAGTTTAATAACTTTTCTGTAAGTTCATCAACACTGTTGGCTGAATAAACTGCTTCAGGACTTATCTTGAAAAAATCATAAAAAATATTTTTTATGATGGCATCTATAAATTGGCCTATAAATTCTTCAGAATCGATACGTAAAATTCCTTCTTCTTCTAAGAACTCGTCAATAAGTTCATATATTTCAGGATATCTTTCTTCAAAGATTGATTCGTTTTCAATAGCTCCTATTATGTTTTGCAAAATAGCCTTTAACATGATTTTTTGAAATGTAGCTTCGGTTATGCTGCTACTCATAATGTGGACGGCAATCTCTTCATTTGAGAGCAGATCCAGATTCAAGTCATTGTTTAATCTGGTTTTGAGTGATTGAAAGGTTAAAACAGGATCATAACGGAAGTAAGGTAATTCTGCTAAATATAGTTTTTGATACTCTAGGAATAGCAGATAGGTAAAAGTATCTTCGCATATTTTTTGCACAAAAATAAAATTAGGAAACTTTTCTTTAAAAGACTGCTGCGATAGCAGTACTTTTTTAAATTTTTGGAAGAATTCGTCTATTTTAGGGATATCCTGAAAGCATTTTAAGCCTTTTGCATTATTAGGATTTTCTTTTTGGGTAGGTCGCCGCAACGCAGGAATTGTAAAAAATTGAGATATGGGGGCCTTATGTTCTTGTATCCAAAGCACATGTTTTTTGGATTTTGTTTTTGATGGTTCACTTTCTGTATGTTCGCCGCGAAGTATGGATTTTATTTCTGCTTGTTTACTTTGCTCGTGGCTTTCGCTGCGAGTTCGTTTTAGGGGCGGGAGCGGAAGCAGGGAAGTATTAGGCTCTTCTTGGGTTGATGATCCCGATGATCTTTCTACTCTCTTTCTTTTGTCCTGAGAAAGGATATTAGGCGCGGGCATTTTTTGACCAAACATACTTATTATCACCTTATTTTACAAATAGTTAATATTTCCCTCCCATAACGATTTTCCATAATTTCTACTAAAACAAGGCATTATATACATTTATAAGAGAAAAATCTACCTCTGGGATAGATTTTATTGCTTAAAGGCAGGAAGATCCCTATAAGAATAGTTTTGATTAAAATGGGGTTATATTAGCGTCTGTCCTCAAATGCTACTATGATGGGCATAACTGATTGATGTTCTGCGCTCCGATGCTCAGATATTAACAATATATGCTGCGCTTCGGTACTCGCAAATCAATCACTTCTGCTCCATCCTAGCGCATTTGACGACAGACGCTAGCTTCAAATCAAAGCTATCCCCTAGAGAGTAGAAACGATGATTGAAAAAATCATTTCCGGCGGACAAACCGGCGTTGACAGAGCCGCTTTAGATACTGCTATCGCTTTGGGAATTGCGCATGGAGGCTGGTGCCCAAAAGGGCGGCTTTCAGAAAAAGGGATTATACCGCCTCACTATGCTTTAATTGAAACAGATTCAACAGACTACGGAATAAGAACCCAACTGAATATCAGGGATTCCGATGGCACGTTAATTTTAACATCTCAACCTCTTGATGAATTACCCGATGGTACCGTATTAACTTATCAGAAAGCGCTGAAAATCCAGAAGCCTTGCTTGATGATAAATCTCTCACACGATCATGATGCCGCTTTGCTGATACACTGGATAGAGAAAAATGCTCTTACCCTGTTGAATATCGCGGGACCCCGCGAATCGCAAAGCCCCGGTATTTATCATTCTGCTAAAACTTTTTTGGAAAAGATAATAAGCCGCTACCCCTCTTGTTTTAAGAGAGGTAGTGCTTTTTAAATTAAGATAATGAGGGCGCACTTGCTGCTGGCTGTCCGGGTTCCTGTGGCGCCGGTACTACATCCTCTTTTTGCAGCCAGGAAAACCATTTTCTTGATTCAGAAAGCGGTTTTTCTACTTCTGCTTTAGGTTGAAAAGACTGCCGCAAACAATAACCAATGATCAAAATGCTGCTAGCAATGGCTAATGTGCTAAAAAGCATAAAGGCATGATATGAAATATCATTATTATCGATAGGACTAATTGCAGCAGGCATAGCAGGAATAACAGGAGCTTCTAGTTCTTGTATAGGTTGTAGAGTTTCTGTTTGAGCAGGATTTTTAAAATGAGGCTTAGGCTCTGCCATCATTTTTTTCATCTCTTTTTCCATGTTTTCCAAAGCCAGATAAGCCTGCTCGGTATGGCCTATCCAGAGATGTTTTTTGGCAGCATCTGCGTCTTTCTTTAACATGGCTCTTGCCAATTCAAGAGGGCCCGAACGTTCTTTTCGCCGGTCAAAAATAGACTCGGCACCGGCCGCGGGTAAAGTTAAACAAAAAAGTGCCATCATCGATAAGGCTTGAGAAGCCATTAAGAGACGCAAAACCCAGGGCGAAGAAGGGATTAAGGACTGTTTCATTAAATTTTCTCCTTTGTTTTATAAGATAGAGACAATTTAATTTTAGCTATAAAAACAAATAGTTAAAATAGTTTTTGGCTGACAGCATGGTCATTCTAAAGATATCTCGTTTTAAGGCTTGACAAGGGTTGTGTACTGATGTACCATTACGACAGTATTTTGGAGGCGGTCATGTCAACTGAGCGTTTTAAGGAAGTCATTCATTTCTGTGCACAAGAAACAGACGTAAAACGCTTATCCCAGTTTTTTGAAGTTTTCCTAACCCAAAAGGAAAGAGAAAGCATCAGCACACGCTTGTGTATTGTCAGGGCTTTGTTGGAAGGAAATTTAAGTCAGCGTGAGATTGCCAAAAAATTTGGTTTAAGTATTGCCAAAATTACCCGCGGCTCAAACGAATTAAAACGATTATCATCAAAAGAGCGGGAACAATTAAAGACATTATTGTGTGTTACTACAAAATAAAAAGGAGTTATAGTATATGAAGAAATTATTTATTTGTTTATTCTCATTAACTTTATTGTTAGTATCAGGCTGCTCAGAGGATAAGCAAGATCAAGCTGTTTCTTCTCTTAAGATCGGAATTATTATTCCTATTGAACACCCTGCCATGGATGAAATTACAAAGGGGTTTGAAGACACTTTATCAACGGCATTGAAGGGCCAAGTGGAATTTGAAGTCATGCGGGCACAAGGCGATATTAATCTGCAGCGCGCCATGATTTTGCAGCTTAAGAATCAAAATGTTGCTCTCTTTGTGCCTGTCGCAACATCAACCACCGAAATGACCGCTGCGATGGTAAAAGACCGTCCCATTGTAGGATTAGCCGCCTTAGTGCCTGAAAAAACCCGTAAAGCCAGTCCATTGGCATTGGTAAATGATGAAATTACCCCAACACAATTAATTCAATTTATTCATTCAGTATATCCTGATAAAAAAAGCTTTGCGTTAGTTTATTCCAATGATGACAAGATTATTCCTCAAGTTAGCGAGGCGGTTTTAGCAGGCAAAAACAGTGGAATAACTCTTGATGCACGCATGATTACCACTTTGCCTGACTTATACAGTACAGCTAGTGCATTGCCTTCTACTACCGAAGGGATCATTGTTTTGAAAGATCTGTTGGTAGCAAGCGGGATCAGCACATTGGTCAAAGAAGCCAATGCCAAACACATTCCTTTGATCACAAGTGATGACGGCACGGTCCAAAACGGTGCAAGCTTTGCTTTAGGGGTAAAGGAATACCAAATCGGTGTTGAAGGAGCGAAGGTGGCTCGAAAGATTTTAGAAGACAAGATCTCGCCCAGTGCCATCCCGGTTGTTCAAATGACTCATTTATCGGTTTTTATCAATAAAAATGCCTTGGCTTTGCAAAATCAAGCATTGGACAATATAGAAAAACAAACAGCATTGTACCATTACCATTTAGTGGATGTGACAGAAAAGAAAATAGGGTCGCTGCAATGATAAGTCTTCTCATTGCAACCCTAACGCAAGCGTTAACGCTTGTCCCTTTGGCATTAGGCATCAACTTGAGTTATACCATTTTGCGCGCAACCGATATGACCATTGACGGCTCTTTTGTGTTAGGTGCTGCGGTATTTGCCAGATTAGTTACGCTAGGTGTTCCGCCTTTAATAGCTTTTCTGATTGCCTTGTTATCGGGCGCAATTGCAGGAGCATTTACCGCTTTATTGCAAAGAGGAGGTAAAGTTGATCCCTTATTAGCCGGTATTTTAATGGCTTTTATTCTTTATAGTATCAACATGATTGTGATGGGACGTCCTAATATTAATTTACTGAGTACGCCCACTTTGTTTAGCGGCGCTTTTTTAAAAAGTAACCTCCTGGGCTGGTCTTCCATTGCATTGACTATTTTGTTATTTGTGATGGGGTTTTACGGTTTATTGCGAAGCCGTTTGGGTTTACAGTTACGTGCATTGGGAGATAATGCTGAGTTACTCTCTCGCCGCGGAGCACCTGCCGGCCTTTTGCGGGTATTGGGGTTTGCCTTGAACAACTTGCTGGCAGCGGCTTCTGGCGCTATTACCGCACAGGTGATTGGCTATGCAGATATTTATATGGGTGTAGGGATGACTTTGATCGGAATAGGGGCTATCGTCTTAGGCCAGCATATTCTTCTGCCTTTTTTGAAAAGTCATTATCTGCGCACGCACAGTGAACTCGTTGCTGCTTTTAGCGGAATTGTTTTATATTTCTTTATTTTAAACAGTTTATTGCGGATCAATATCAATCCTATTTATTTAAAATTATGCTTAGGGGTGTTATTGGCTCTGTTTTTGGGTATGGCTGTGCAAAAGCGGAGAACAGCATGACTGCTCCCTTATTACAATTTCAAAACGTGAGTTTGTCTTATCCTGCTCTGGATAGGCCGATTCTACATCATATCGATTATACGGTTGATCCGGGCGATTTTGTCATTATCTTAGGAGCAAATGGCTCAGGGAAAAGTTCTTTATTGAAAATAATTGACGGCCGATATCAGCCCACGCAAGGCCACCTAAAATTAAATGCTAAAAATATTAACACGTTTTCAGCCAAGGTGCGTGCCAATACTATCCATACCTTGACACAACATGCCAAAGATAGTCTTTTTTTGAATCTCACGCTATTTGAAAATTATCAATTAATGCAGAAAAATGTTAAGACGCCCTTCAAACCTGCAGAATTAAGTAAGTATTTGTCGGGTTTTAATCAAAATTTATCGACAAAATTAGCTATCCTGGCAGGGCAGCTGTCGGGGGGAGAGCAGCAAGCCCTGGCTTTGGCTTTGGCCGTATTGGAACCTCCGGCAGTATTATTATTAGACGAACATACTTCTGCTTTAGATCCTAAAACAGGACAATATTTAATGGCCTTAACAGCACAAGTGATTCAAGAGCGAAATATCACAGCCATTCTCACAACCCATAATGTAGAACATGCGCTGCGTTATGGCAGCCGGATTTTGGCGTTAAAAGAAGGGGGAATATATGACAAGATTGAAGAAGAAGAGAAGAAAACGTTGACAGCTGTGGCATTGTTAGAACGATGTTATTGAGGTTAGTTATTTCGCTGCTTCTGATAGTAACCTGGCGCAATGATAAGCGCCTCACCCTTTATTTCGATAGATACAATGTTTTCAGTAAAGTAATTTGCAACACTGTCTGTTTCTGCAAAAGCTAATGGATAAGCTTTGCCATCATAAGCTAACCCCGTTGAGGTAAAAGAAGCTTTAGGAAAAGCAAAAATCCCGCAAGCGTCGCCTTTTTCTCCCTGTAATTCAATACGCGCATCTTTTACATAAGAGAGTGTTTGTTTTTGGTGATGCAATAATAAGGGGCGGGTTTCTCGATAATAGCGGCGTAATAAGCGTATATTAAATAAACTGTGATCAAGCCTATCTCCTATTGCACAAACTATTTCAATCGCATGAGCTTGATGAGCATCGCAATAGTGAATGCCTTTTTGCAGGTCTGTAGTATCTTGATGGGGATCAATCATGACCGCAATATCTTCCTGGCTTTGTAAAAAGGCTAATTCAGAAGAAGTTAAAGAATCACAATCGCCAATGACGACATGCGGCCTCAACCCTGATTGAATCAATGTTATAGCAGCATGATCAAGGGCGACAATTTGCTTATGGGCAGTGATATCAGCCAATAGCTCAGGATGTAGAAAAGAACCATCGCCTACGATAACGTAGTGCATTTTTTCCATTCTCTTTGAAAAAGGGAGTCGTCCGCCTTAGCCGTCAGGCAAAGGCGGACGGGGGGATTTTTATTCGTCATTCTTCTCTATTTGAAAAGAGGGGTTTGTAGGTTGCTCTTCTTTTTGATCACTTCCTGCAAAATTATCTGTTTTTTGAGAATTTTGTGTATGATGATACCTATTTCCCCGGCGATAATTATTGCGATGCCGTGTTCGTTGATCACGACGCTGGCGTCTTGGATCAGATTTCTTAAGTTCATCTGCTTCTGATGTTGTTATATTTTCTTCTTGCTGATGGTTTTCCATCGGCGGTACTGGCTGCTTGTTGGCAACAACAACGGGCAATGTTTCACGAGATGGCGAGACCCTTTCAGAATAAGATGACGATTCTGCTACGAAAGTCGCTTCAACACGTTGTTCATTTGAATCCTCAAGCCAATCGCCTTGTGCAATGATCTGCTCATTTAAATCAGTATAAGGCGATGCTTTTGAAAGCTTATCATCTTCATCCCAAGCGTGATGAGGGGCTGTTTGCTTGCTGGAATTATTCAGCGGAGCATGAGCAGCGAAAGGGGGGTCTTTTGGCGGCATTTCTGTATGAACTGCTGCATTGTTTTCTGTTGTTTGTGTTCGACCTTGACCCTGATGGCCTTGACGGGGGTGCCTGGGGCGGCGCCGATTACGAGGACGTTGACCCTGCGAATTGTCTTGTTCGGTATGCGCATTATCTGCCGAGGCTGCATTGTCTTCACGAGGCTGCGAATCAGTATTTCGCCGTGAAGAGTATTGACGTTGCGATTGTGTAGAAGAAGTTTGTCTCTCGTGCCGATTGTCAGCGCCATTATTCGAACGGCGAGACGTATTATTACGTTGTCTCGAGGAAGAAGACGAACGTTGTCTGTTTTCCTGCGATACGGCTTTTTGAATCTGAGGCTTTGCTTCTTCTTCCTTGGCTGGTGGCTGAGAGCCTGCAAAGAATTGATAAAACCGCTGCCAAAACCCACGTTTTTCGTCGGTATTTAAATCGAGATATGCATTAGCCGCTGCAACGACCGGATCGGTCAATTGTACTTGTTCAATGGATTCATCTTCCATCCAGGAATTTTCTTGCAGTAATTGATGACTGGGGTTATGCGATATTTTTCGCAATTGGCTTTCGCGCAATTTTACGATTTGATAATGCGGTGTTTCCAAATGAGGATTAGGAATAATGAGAATATCTATCTCATATTCTTTTTCCATACGCACAATCTCAGATCGTTTTTCATTGAGCAAATACGTTGAGACATTCACCGGTAACTGTACCCTGATCTGTTGGATTTTTTCACGAGTCTGTTTGTGATTTTTAATGCATTCTTCTTCCAAGATCCGAACGATAGATAAAGCCAATGAAGTCACATTGCGGATGATCCCCTGCCCGCGGCAGCGGGGGCAAGTAATTTGAGAGGCCTCTCCCAGCGGTGCGCGCAGCCGCTGACGCGACATTTCCAGCAAACCAAAGCGAGAAATACGCCCAATCTGTACACGTGCTCTATCGTTGCTCATGGCATCGCGCAAGCGGGTTTCCACAGTGCGTTGATTTTGACTTTGCATCATGTCAATAAAATCAACCACAATCAAACCGCCTAAATCTCGCAAACGTAATTGACGAGCAATTTCATCTGCCGCTTCAAGGTTAGTTTGCAAGGCCGTTTCTTCAATATTGCCGCCCTTGGTGGCTCTTGCTGAATTGATATCAATAGAAATCAGGGCTTCCGTATGATCAATAACAATCGCCCCGCCAGACGGTAATTGCACTTCACGTTGAAAAGCAGATTCTATCTGACGTTCAATTTGATAGCGGTTAAATAAAGGAGTACGTTCACGGTATAATTTTACCCGATTTAAAAATTCAGGCCGTACTTCTTTAACATATTCATGTACTTTGTCGCAAATGTCGGGTTGATCTACCCAGACTTCCATCACATTCTGGCGCAAATGATCTCGAATGGCACGAATCACTACATTGCTTTCTTGATAAATCAAAAAGGGTGCTGGTTCTTTATCGTACGCTTTTTGGATAGCTTCCCATTGTTTTAAGAGGATGCCTAAATCCCACTCCAATTCGTCGATACCTTTGCCAACACCAGCGGTGCGAATAATAAGACCAGTATCTGCAGGAACGGCAAGGCGGGCTAAACTGTCGCGTAATTGATCGCGCTCATCGCCTTCAATGCGCCGGGAGATGCCGCCAGCACGCGGATTATTGGGCATTAAGACTAAATAACAACCGGCCAAACTGATAAAAGTTGATAGGGCAGCTCCTTTATTGCCGCGTTCTTCTTTGACAATTTGAACCATGATTTCCTGACCTTCGGAGATCAAGTCACGCATGTCTACCTGATCACGCGGATCGTAAGGCCTTTTTAAATAAAGAGGGGAAATTTCTTTGAGCGGTAAGAAACCGTGGCGATCGGTGCCATAATCTACAAAGACAGCACCTAAGCTCGTTTCCACGCGCGTGATGCGCGCTTTGTAAATGTTTCCTTTTTTTTGTTCACTGCCTGCGTATTCGATATCGAGTTCACGAAGACGTTGACCATCAACCAGAGCAACACGCACCTCGCCTTGCTGCGTGCCATTAATCAGCATTATTGACATAGTTTTTCCAAATTCAATAGCGTACTCAACCACTGTCTTACTGCTATGACGCTCTCATGCAGCGGGAGTCACTTAAAAATTATTATCAGGTATGCGGACATACCACCAATTCATTTACCATCCGTTAGGGCTTGGGTGGGTTTTCCCAAGGGGTAAGTGATCGAGATTAATCAATAGGTTAAAAGCGAGCAGCTTGTGTTGGATACTCGCACAAATCTCAAGATCTCTTTGCGAATATATCAGCAAACAGTATAAAAAGAAAGCCTATAGTGAGGACAAAAAAGAGGCAGGGTGGGAGAAAATATGGTATAAGAGGTGTTCGTCTGTAAACACGATAGGGATTATATGGTAACGGCTGTAGAACAATTGACCATTCAGAGCGTGCAAGCTTCGCAGCGGATCGATAATTTTTTGCGTACGCGCTTGAAAGGCTTGCCCAAAAGCCGCCTTTATAAAGCCCTTCGCAAGGGCGAAGTGCGGGTGAATAAAAAACGGGTTGACCCCGATTATCGCCTCCAGGCAGGGGATATTATTCGCATACCGCCGCTGCGGCTTGCCGCTCCCGGTGAAAAAGCGGCTATCTCCCAAGCCCTCTCCACTGAAATTGCCAATGCCATTATTGCCAAACACCCGGATTTTTTGATTATCAATAAACCGGCTTTTTTGGCAGTTCACCGCGGCAGCGGAGTAGAGGTCGCTTTGATCGATATCTTGAAGTCATTATTTCCCAAAGAAGCGTATCTGCAATTAGCCCATCGGCTCGACAGAGATACCTCAGGATGCATTTTGATAGCCAGAAACCCGCGCTTTTTGCGTTATTTTCAGGAGCAATTGTTAAATCATCGAGTGGAAAAACAATATCATGCTCTGGTGAAAGGGCATTGGGCACATGGAGCGTGTACAATTGATGCACCTTTGAAGCGCGCGGCTTTGGAAAAAGGGGAACGTATGGTGTGTGTGGATAGTCTTGAGAATGGGGCTAAAAAGGCTATTACCCATTTCATGCCGATCCAATATTCCGATGCAGCCACTTTGTTGGGTGTTACTTTAGTAACAGGGCGTACTCACCAGATTCGGGTTCATACGGCTCATTGCGGGCATCCTGTTTTAGGGGATCAAAAGTACGGGGATAAATCCACCAATCTTCTTTTTAAAAAGCACGGTTTAAAGCGTTTGGCGCTACATGCTGCTCAAATGGCTTTTTATCTGCCCAATGGCGATAGAAAAGTGTATACCGCCAAAACACCGGCTATTTTTACCGATTTATTGAAAGGTTAACGGTAAAGCTAATTGCTGTAAATATTCCTGCTCGCCTTCGGCTGTGCTCCCTCTCCCCGCGCCTTTAGCCGTGGCCCTCTCCCGCTTCACGAGAGAGGGGATGTAATATCGCACAATAGCGGTTTCCCCCTCGCCCCGTCAGGGGGAGGGGATTTAAGCGCAGAATTGGTGGGCTTTCTCCCTCTCCCACGTCAGTGGGAGAGGGCAAGCCGCGCGAGCGGCGCGGGAGAGGGCGCAAGTGTTAGCGCGCAGGAATATACCCCTAATTTAATTTAAAGTTAAATTCTGTGTATTATTCAGTAAAGGCTGACGCCGCACTGGGCAAGCATATTAATAAGGGTAATTAAAGGAAGACCCGGTAGAGTAGTGGGATCATCACTCATCACTTTTTCACAAAGGCTGATGCCTAGACGTTCTATTTGTAAACTTCCGCAGCAATCGAGCGGTTGCTCGAGACTGAGATAACGCCTTATTTTCTCACCACTCAACGACCGAAAGTGAACTTCGGTTTGAGACAACGCTTCCTGATATTCTCCACTTTTGCCGTCAAAGACACAGATACCGACTAAAAATAAAACGACTTTACCGCTAAACGTCATGAGCATCTGATGGGCATTTTGAACTGTGAGCGGTTTGTTAAAGATCTGACCCTGGAAAGTAGAGACTTGATCACAACCGATAATGATAGCCCCTGGATGCCGTTTGGCGACAACATCTGTTTTTTCTTTGGCCAATCTTTGTGCTAAATGGGCCGCTGTTTCACCGGGAATAGGGGTTTCATCGATATCCGGGCTGTCTGTTTGAAAAGGGATCAACAGTTGTTCAATTAATTGCCGCCTTATGAAAGAGCTTGAACCCAAAACAATTTCACGCATATTTTGACCCTCCTTGTATTATCAGATAGAATCACTGCCGCTATGGTATCCTTGACCTCTCAAGGGGTGCAAGGCGATTAATCAGGAGACTTAATTATGGCTGTCCAACAGACTCGAAAATCACGTTCAAAGCGGGATATGCGCCGCGCGCATGATGCCTTGACCGGTGTAGAACTTTCTACTGATAAAACATCAGGTGAATTGCATCGCCGTCATCATGTGACAGCGAATGGTTATTACCGCGGGCGTCAGCTGATCCCGGCAAAAAAGAGCGTTCAAACCGAGGATGAAGAATAACTTCCTTCTCACTGAAATCAATGCGATAGGGAAGTGACAAAATAATATGATAAAAATTGCGATCGATGCCATGGGCGGCGACCGCGGGCCGCGTGTGACGGTGCCCGCTGCAGTAGCAATGACAAAAAAGTATGGTGATCTGCATCTCATCCTGGTGGGTGATGAAGCCGTTATTCGCCGTTATTTACGTGCCATTAAAGCCGATACGCATGAGCGCTTATCCATTCATCATACCGATGTCTTTGTGGCGATGGATGAGTCTCCCGTACAAGCCCTGCGCAGCAAAAAAGAAACTTCTTCGATGGGAATTGCCTTAAATTTAGTAAAACAAGGCCAAGCCCAAGCGTGTGTCAGCGCCGGTAATACAGGCGCGCTCATGGTATTAGCGCGTTTTATTTTAAGAACGCTTGCCAATATTGACAGACCTGCTTTGATCCACGCTTTACCGACTTCTCTTCCGGATAAATGTGTTCGGGTTTTAGATCTGGGCGCCAATGTGGATTCGAGTCCCGAACAATTGGTGGAATTTGCCGTGATGGGATCAGTATTAACGCGCGCAGTCGATAATATTGAAAAACCCACTGTTGCTTTGTTAAATGTGGGTACAGAAGAAATCAAAGGCAACGAATTAGTAAAGAAAACGGCCGAATTATTAACGCAGCAATCGCATGTCAATTATATCGGTTATATTGAAGGACATCATATCTACAGTGGTAAAGCCAATGTTGTGGTCTGTGATGGATTTGTCGGCAATGTGTCGTTGAAAGCGAGTGAAGGGTTGGCAAAACTCATTTTAGGGTCGCTTAAAGAAGGGTTTCAAGCCAATATCTTTACTAAATTAGCAGGTCTTGCTGCACTAGGCGTATTGAAAAAAGTGCGCCGCAAATTAGATCCAGAAAGATATAATGGCGCGAGTTTAGTAGGCTTACAAGGTATCGTCATTAAAAGCCACGGTCATGTCAGCGAGAATGCGTTTGCCAACGCTATTCATGAAGCTATTGTCGAAGTGCAAAAAGATGTGCCTTCTAAAATCAACGAAGAGATCCTGCTTATTTTGAAGGAAAAACAATCGGCATGAATATGTACGCTCGTTTAGCAGGTACCGGCGGTTATTTACCTCAAAAAATATTGACTAATCACGATTTGGAAAAACAGCTCGATACTTCGGATGAATGGATCACCACCCGTACCGGAATCAAACAACGGCATATTATCAGTGAAGATGAAAGCATTGTTTCCATGGCAGAAATAGCGGCTAAAGAAGCCTTAAAAAATGCTGAAGTTAACGCGCAAGATATCGGTCTTATCATCGTAGCGACTTGTACCCCCGAACGGGCATTTCCGAGTTCTGCTTGTCTTTTGCAAGAACGATTGCAGATCCCGGCCTGTCCTGCTTTTGATGTGATGGCAGCTTGTGCAGGGTTTTCTTATGCGTTACATATCGCCAATCAATTGATTCAAGCGCAGCAAATCCGATATGCCTTGGTGATTGGCAGTGAAGCGATGTCGCGTTTAGTGGATTGGCAAGATCGCAGTACGTGTATTTTATTTGGAGATGGAGCAGGCGCTGTTGTCTTAAAAGCAGATAATACGCCCGGTATTCTCGCAAGCCAAATCAGTGCGGATGGCCAATATAGTAAATTACTTTACACAGAAAAAGGCAATAACCAAGCGTTGTATCGCGGCTATATCCAGATGCAAGGCAGTGAAGTGTTTAAAATCGCCGTTAAAACCTTAAGTCATCTGGTAGAAGAAGCGCTTCATTTGGCAGGTTTACGATCAGATCAATTAGACTGGCTAGTACCGCATCAAGCCAATGTCCGTATTATTGAAGCAACCGCGCGCCATTTAAAACTATCGCCTGAAAAAATTATTTTAACGATTGCTGAACACGGTAATACATCGGCAGCTTCTATCCCCCTGGCATTGCATCAGGGGATTTGTGACAAACGAATAAAACCAGGACAACATTTATTATTAGAATCTTTCGGCGCGGGCTTCACCTGGGGCAGCGCTGTGATTCGATATTGATCCGTCAGCCCGCGGCGAAGACCACGGGAGCCAGGCATAAACAGGGGATTTCGCATGACACAACAACATACACACATTGCTTTTCTATTCCCAGGCCAAGGTTCTCAAACTGTGGGGATGTTAAGTCAACATGCCCTTCAATCACCGCTCATTGAAGAAACCTTTGCGCAAGCGTCTGCGGTTTTGGGTTATGATCTCTGGCACTTAACACAGACAGGACCTGCAGAAACGTTAAATCAAACAGTTGTGACACAACCTGCTTTATTAACAGCAGGGGTTGCTTTGTGGCGTTTATGGGAAACACAAGTTAACAAAACAGGATTAATGCCGCGATTTTTAGCAGGCCACAGCTTAGGGGAATATACCGCTTTAGTGTGTGCAGGCGCTCTTGGTTTTCAAGATGCGGTAGCATTGGTTGCAGAACGCGGCCGATTGATGCAAGCAGCTGTGCCAGAAGGCGCAGGCGCTATGGCGGCGATTGTTGGTCTGGACAATGAAAAGGTCGCTGAACTTTGTAAAATCCATTCTTTAAACGACACACAGCAAGTAACACCTGCTAATTATAATGCGCATGGCCAAGTCGTTATTGCAGGACACACAGCCGCAGTGGAGTCTGTCGTGTTAGCGGCAAAAACAAGCGGCGCTAAATTGGCAAAGCGCTTGAGTATGAGTGTTCCTTCTCATTGTGCATTGATGTTACCGGCAGCCATGGGGCTTAAAACTTATCTGGCTAAAGTTGCTATCAAGCCGCCATTGATCCCTGTTATCAACAATGTTGATGTGGCTATTTTATCCGAGCCTGATGCTATTCGTGATGCCTTGGTTCGTCAATTATATCATCCGGTACAATGGGTCAACACGATTGAATATATGCAAAGCCAAGGTATTTCTATTGCTATAGAATGCGGTCCGGGTAATATATTAGCAGGTTTGGTTAAGCGTATTGTGAAAGATCTGCAAACTATAACACTGGAAACACAGGTGCCTATTGAAAATGCGATAGCTTTAGTTTAAGAGGAGAAAGAGCAATGACATTAACAGAATCAAAACAACACATCGCTTTGGTGACCGGCGCAAGCCGCGGGATTGGACGAGCTATCGCCTTGGCTTTAGGTAAAGCCGGACATACCGTGGTAGGGACTGCGACCACTGAAAAAGGCGCTGAAAATATCACCCAAATGCTGCAAGAAGCCGGCATTCAGGGCGAAGGCCGCATGATGAATGTGACTTCACAAGCTGAAATTGACACTGTATTCGATGCAGTGCAAACACAGTTTGGCGCGCCGGATATTCTTATCAATAATGCCGGTGTTACGCGCGATAACATTATGCTTCGCATGAAAGATGAAGAATGGGATACGGTGATTGATACGAACTTAAACGGTGTTTATCGCGTCACGCGTGCCTGTATCAAATCCATGGTCAAAAACCGTTGGGGCCGTATCATCACGATAAGTTCTGTGGGGGGATTGATAGGTAATCCTGGTCAAGCTAATTACACGGCGACCAAAGCCGCGGTGATTGCTTTTAGTAAATCGCTTGCGCGCGAAATCGGGATCCGCGGAGTGACCGTCAATATCGTGGCGCCCGGGTTTATTGAAACTGATATGACGGCAGCTGTCAGTGGAGATCATCGTGACTATTTTAGCAAACAAATTGCATTGGGGCGTTTTGGCAAGCCGGAAGAAATCGCTGCTGCGGTGCTTTTCTTAACCTCCGATCACGCCGCTTATATTACGGGAGAGACGCTGCATGTGAACGGCGGTTTATACATGGCGTAGTTTCTAAGGCAGGCAGGATTTGTTATGATCGGGCTGTAAAATAAGAGACGGTGAATTTTTTTTGAACAAAAAGGTGGCTGTAACCGTAGAGTACTTGCAAGTTTGTCATTTTTCAATAAAATCGGTTTTCTTGTGAGCAATGTTGTAGCTTGGCTGCGTAACGTAAACTAGGTAAGAGGAAAGTGTAACGATGAGTGATGTAGAAAAACGGGTAATTCAAGTTGTGGAAGAACAACTCGATGTGAAAGGAAAAGTCACACGTAAATCGCATTTCATTAACGATTTAGGTGCCGATTCATTAGACACCGTAGAATTACTAATGGCATTTGAAGACGAGTTTGGTTGTGAAATTCCAGATGATGAAGCAGAAAAAATCCTAACTGTCGGCGATGCAATCGATTATATCAATAGTCACAGTAAAGAATAAAACCCAGTTTATAGATGAGGGTGACGTTTTGACGAAAAGGCGCGTAGTAATAACAGGCTTAGGCATGGTGTCGCCGCTGGGTTTGAACGTCGAAGATACCTGGAGAGGCATTTTAGCGGGCAAGAATGGCATTACCCAAGTCGATAAAATCGATACGACGGATTACTTCTGCAAAATTGCCGCCACTGTAAAAGATTTCGATCCAAGCCCTTATATGTCAGCCAAAGAAGCTCGTAAGGTGGATGATTTTATCCAGTTTGGCGTTGCTGCAGCGTCACAAGCTGTTGTGGATGCCGGGATTGATAAGGAAGTAGAAGACGGTCATCGTATCGGGGTTGCTATTGGTTCTGGCATTGGCGGTTTAGCGCTGATTGAAAAGAGCCAATTACAATATCTTGCCGTTGGCCCTCGCAAAGTATCGCCTTTCTTTATTCCCGGTGTCATCATCAATTTGGCTGCGGGACACCTGTCCATCAAATATGGTTTCAAAGGGCCTTCTATTTCGATTGTCACGGCTTGTACTACCGGAGTTCATAACATCGGCTATGCTGCCCGTACGATTGCGTATGGGGATGCTGATGTCATGGTGGCTGGCGGAACTGAAATGGCGACATGTGCCTTGGGACTTTCTGGATTCGGCGCTATGCGTGCTTTGTCAACGCGTAATGATGAACCGGAAAAAGCCTGCCGCCCCTGGGATAAAGACCGCGATGGATTTATTCTGGGTGAAGGCGCAGGCGTTATGGTTTTAGAAGAATATGAACGTGCTAAAAAACGCGGTGCAAAGATTTATGCAGAATTAGCCGGTTTTGGAATGAGTTCGGATGCTCATCATATTACATCGCCGAATATGGAAGGCCCTACGAGCGCCATGGAAAACGCTTTACGTGATGCGAAACTTAACCCGGCTGAAGTAGATTATCTTAATGCCCACGGCACTTCTACTCCGGTAGGAGATATCAATGAATGCCGCGCTATTAAAAGAGCGTTTGGGGATCATGCCTATCGATTGGCAGTCAGTTCAACCAAATCAATGATAGGGCATTTGCTGGGAGCTGCCGGTGCAGTGGAGTCTATTTTCAGTATTTTAGCGCTAAGGGATAATGTTGCGCCTCCGACACGTAATCTGGACAACCCGGATGAAGAATGTGATTTAAACTTTGTGCCGCATACTGCACAAGAGCGTCAGATCAACGTGAGTTTAAATAATTCATTCGGCTTTGGTGGCACGAATGCTACACTTGTTTTCAAAAAAATCACTTAATCCTTTTTTTAAATATACCCTCATAGGGCTTTTTTTTATTATAGGTTGTTTTGCTGTTTCCTGGATTAATTTTCTGTATTCCCCCCTCTTAACGCCTCTGTCTTTTAATACTCAAAATCTGATTATTGAATTTAAACCCGGTACGAGCTTAAAACAATTGGCGAATCAATTAAAACAGCAAGGAGTTTTGAAAAACCCGCGTTATTTTAGTCTGTATGCCCGTTTAAAAAATCAAGCGCGCCGTGTGCAAGCCGGCGAATATGCTTTATCTTTTGAAGCAACGCCTGCTCAGGTTTTGAAACAATTGGTTAAAGGTGAAGTATTGCAATATTATTTGACTATTGTCGAAGGATGGACTGTAGCTGATCTCTTAAGTGCTATTAAAGCCGATGAATATTTGCAGCCCACTGCCGATATAAAGGATATAAACTCTTTGAAAATAGATACTGTAAGCATGGGTAATAAAAGCGATAATCTCGAAGGTTGTTTTTATCCAGACACTTATGCTTTTCCCCGCGGAACAACGAGCCTTGCTTTTTTAAAGCGTGCTTATCAGCGGATGAGCCAGGAACTTTTCAATGCGTGGGAAGGGCGTGACAAAATATTACCCTATAAAACACCGTATGAAGCGTTAATCGCAGCTTCTCTTGTAGAGAAAGAAACTTCGCTTCAAGCAGAACGTCCCTTGATAGCGAGTGTTATTTTAAATCGGCTTGATGTGAATATGCCTTTACAAATCGATGCGGCTGTTTTGTATGGGGTTCGCCAGCACGAAGAGAGATCTCAACAACATTTACTTACCCGAACGGATTTACGAAAAGACACGCCGTATAACACCTATCGTCATCGAGGGCTCCCGCCGGCGCCGATTGCTTTGCCGAGTCTTTCTTCAATTCAAGCTGTACTGCATCCGGCAGCCACACAATATCTTTACTATGTGGCTGTGGGTGATGGAACCCATTATTTTTCCAAGACCCTTAAAGAACACAATGCGGCTGTGCTAAGATACCAGCAAAAGGGACACGTGAAGGATCCCGTTCCTCTGCAGGAGACAGCTCATGCCAAATAAGTCCCCTAATACCTTAAATGGATTTTTCTTGACCTTGGAAGGGGGGGAAGGTGTTGGTAAATCCACGGCTATTAAGACGATTGCCAATTACCTTGATAAGCAAAAACGGGATTATCTTATTACCCGTGAACCCGGCGGTACGCCGCTTGCGGAAATCATTCGGAATGTGGTTTTAAAAGCACAGCCGGAAATCTTAACGCCAACGGCTGAATTATTACTGATTTTTGCTGCTCGTGCGCAGCATGTTGAAACGGTGATTGAACCGGCGTTAAGAGCGGGTAAAGTGGTGATTTGTGATCGGTTTACCGATGCGAGTTTTGCCTATCAAGGGGCAGGAAGGGGGGTGGATTGTGCTTATATTACGTATTTGGCTAATTGGGTCCATCCGGATTGCTGGCCTCACCTCACTTTACTCTTCGATGCTCCTATTGAATTAGCCCGTGATCGCATCCTGGCGCGCGGTGATCCGGACAGGATCGAAAAAGAAGCCTCGGATTTTTTTAAACGCGTTCATGCTGCTTATCGACAACGAGCTGCTGATGAAAGCAAACGTTTTCGTATTATCGATGCCAGTTTGCCATTAGATAATGTACAGCAAACGTTGATTCGGATTTTGAAGGATCATCCTCTTTAAATGTACGGAGTGTGTCATCACTGCCTGCGCGCTTACCTCTCCCGCCGCTACGCGGCTCCCCTCTCCCACTGAAGTGGGAGAGGGCAGCCGCGCAGCAAGAGAAGAAAAACATAGGAAATTAACTTTATGTTAACAACAGCCGCTGATACCCTGCCAGTTCGCGTTCGTGGATTTGACCGGGATCGGTTTATCGCAGCAAAACGCCATTATCAAATCCCCCATGCTTTTTTGTTTCATGGTGAGGCAGGGTTAGGCAAACTGTTAACGGCAAAACAGTATGCTGCTATTTTATTGTGCCAAACGCAAACAGGGGAGTTGCCTTGCGGCCATTGCCAATCTTGCCGATTACAACGATCTGATACCCATCCCGATTATCAAATTATCTCTCCTGAAGAAGCAGGTCATGCGATTAAAATTGATCAAATCCGTTCATTGATTGCTTTCTTGCAGCAAACTCCCCAGCAAGCCGGTTTTCGTGTGGTCATTATTACCCCTGCCGATGCGCTCAATCATGCTGCCGCAAACAGTTTATTGAAATTGCTCGAAGAGCCGGGAGAGAATACCGTATTATTTTTGGTTAGTGACAGACTTATGTCTTTACCGGCCACTTTGAAGAGCCGTTGTGTGAAACTCCCTTTTTTAACGCCGGCTCATGATACTGGCCGCGTGTGGCCGACAGAAGGGCATGATGCCGATTTTTTATTAGGGTTGCGTGACGTTTTTCTCGGAACACTTTCTCCGGTAGAATTAGCGCAACGCTTAAACACGGCTGAAATAGACCTTTTATTAGTGACCTGGCTGAGTGCCCTGCATAGCTTGATTTGTCATTTACACGGTATTGATAGAGAAATTCCTCCCTCGTGGGCGCCTCTCTTGAACCTTCCTGCCCAACCTCTTAAGACAAGCCAAACCCTTTTTCATTTTATAGACGCGCTTTATCAAGCCCGCAGCCTGGTACAAAGCAGTGTCAACCCTAATCAGCTATTATTATTAGAAAATTTGCTGATAAAATGGTATCGTATTACTCAATCCTAGAAGAGGGATAACGCTATGAGCGAAAAGGATCAAACCCCGGCCCAAGCCGATATTCCCATTTTGTCGCTTAGTTTGGATGATATCGAAAAAGTATACCGGGCTTACATGCCTTATGTAAAAAAAGGGGGGGCTATTTTTGTTCCGACGAAACACCCTTTTGAATTAAATGCTCCGGTTTTTTTGTCGCTGCATTTTCTAAAAGAACCTGCACCCTATCGCTTTCAAGGGCAAGTTGTTTGGGTAATGGCACATACCTCCGGCGATAGTTTGCAAGGCGTTGGTGTGCAATTGGGGGGAAAAGAAGGCGAAGCAATGAATGAAAAAATAAGAACCCTTTTGCGGGGTATGGATAACTCGAAGCCGACGGATACGATTTAATCTTTCCTGCTCTTATATTCAACTATTCAACCTGAGGTATTTATGACCTTTATACCCAAAGCATTTTCAGTGGCTTTGATGCGTCCGCGCAGTCGAGCAGCGGAGTCTATAAACGAACCCAGCAGCAGGGAGGCAAGCGGAGAACAAAGCCGCAGCTGGAAAGATGAAGGGTATATTCTGGCTGATTCACATTGCCACTTACATATGCTCGATCTAAACCTTTTTGATGGCAGCATTGAAAAAGTGTTGGAAAACGCTCGTGCAAACCAGGTCGGACATTTTCTGTGTGTCTCGGTGAATGTAAAGGAATTACCGCAAGTGCTTGCTATTGCCAACCGCTTTGAAGCAGTGAAAGCCTCGGTCGGGGTACATCCCAATGAACAAGATGATGATCATGAAGTATCTGTTTCAGAACTAGTGAAATTGTCTCATCATCCTAAAGTGGTTGCTATAGGAGAAACCGGCCTTGATTATTACCGATCAGAAGGGGATTTAAGCTGGCAGCGAGACCGTTTTCGCTGCCATATTCGCGCAGCGATTGAAGTGAATAAGCCCGTTATTATCCATACCCGGGATGCGCGTGAAGATACCCTGAAGATTATGCAAGAAGAAAACATCGATAAAGTCGGCGGGGTTATGCATTGTTTTACCGAAGATAAAGCTACTGCAGAAAAAGCCATGGCTATGGGGTTTTATATTTCTTTTTCAGGAATAGTCACTTTTAAAAATGCCACAGCTTTACAAGAGCTTGCCAAAGTGATTCCGTTGGAACGAATGCTCATTGAAACGGATTCTCCTTATCTTGCGCCTATGCCGCATCGAGGGGAACCTAATCAACCGGCTTATGTATATCATGTGGCAGAATATTTAGCTCATTTAAAAGGGGTGAGCCTCGATACGTTGGCTCAACACACGACCCATAATTATCTTAGTTTATTCAAAATTACCTAAAGCGAGGAATTTGTTCATTTTAATGCCAAAATTTCGTTGCATCCTCATTTCCGTTGAGTTGGAAAGAAAATCACAACTTTTTTGCAAAAAATGCTGGTCAAGACACGCAAGACGCGGTATGCTTTAGCTCGGTTTTCCTAGCAATAACTGAATGGAGAGATTCAAAATGGTTAAAAAAATATCAGCCGTAATCGCATTGACGGTGTTATTAGCGGGCTGCAGCCCAAGCGATGACGCAAATAAAAACTTGAGTGAAAATCAATCTCAAGGAACGACCCAAGTAGCGTCGGTTGATGATGCACAACAATCTGTGATGGGTTCAACTTCATCTAGCGACAATATGCAACAACAAGATGCTGCTGCTAATACGGGTACTGATGCTAGCGCTTCAAGTACTAATAATGGCGACAATATGCAAGCCGCTGACCAAGGCGCTGATTCTGCAGCCACGACAGATGATGAAAATTCTGATCAAGAATAATCAGATTTTTAAGTTTGATTGAGTATAAAACGGCGCGTTCTACGCGCCGTTTTGCTTAATATCGACTTATTTTTCCTATCTTTTTGATTCTAAGGTACTTTTAAGTAACGATATCTTTTTGATTTTCTAGTGACTTTTTAAGCAAAATCTCTTATAATTCCCCACCCAAATGACAGGCTTTAGCCTGATTTCGGCATTATTATTTTTATAACTATTTAGAATACAAGGGGATCACGATGGCTGCTTATGCAGGCGAGATTATTGCTGCTGCTCAAAAACAAGAGACTACATTAAAACCTATTTTAAAAAACTATCCATTTCGACTAAAAGAAAGCGAAAAAAGAGAAAGCCAAAAACGCGTGCATTTTGTAGATGAGACTGAAGTGACAGTTTGTTCTGCTCAGCCGGAATCAAGCATGCTACCCCCAGTATATCCTTATTTTTCTCATACCGATCTGCCCGAGATTCATTCCCCCGAAAGAGATCAAATCGATATCCTGAAAGCAAACAAGCGTTATTCTTATAAGGTCTTCAATATACTAGCTGATTTACAGGCTAACATGATCAGAAAATATCAAGAGGACATTAGAGGATTAAATAAATTAGCTTTTTTTCATAACGTTGTCTCGAATCTTGTCTATGAAAAAGCTGGTACTTTTGAACGAGAAAATGATCTTTGTGAAAGAATCTCTTTTGTAGTCGATGAGGCTATGCGAGAAGGGGTATATTGGGTCAGGCTGGCCAATGCGATTGTATACTGTCGCAGGGAAGATATTTTAATGTCATTTAAGGAATTTCTTCAAAAAAATGAACAAAAAGTTCGTGATGTATTAACGGTGACTGGCTTTTCTGCAACAAATAAGAAACAATTTTTAACAGGGCTTTCCTATAGAATTTGGCAGCTCCTGTTAGATAAAGATCAGTGGAAATTGCTTAGTAAAATACATGAGGAAGATAAAATAAGCCTTTTTGCAAAAGAATATTTAGATGAGTGTTTCAAGGAGAAAAATATAAAAGATAAGAAAAAAATCATCTCTCAATCCCTTCAAAAACCAAGGGTACATTTCGAAGAAAAGATGGATTATTTTGTAGGATATGATAAATACCTTAAGGATCGTTTAGAGCGGTTTATTTCTGGTACTTTCGAAACTTTATCGTCAAAAATACCCGATGAAGATACAGAAAAGAAATACTTGAAAATGGCAATACGAAAAATAACTGCTCAAGAAGCAAGATTGTCGCATATCAACGACCCCAAAAAACGGTACAATAGTATTGTAAGGCACGTAGAGAAAAAGGTAGAAGGTAACGCGCATCTGACAAAAATTGCTGAAATCTTTGTTAAAGAGAAAAAACTGTTAATTTTAGCAGAGTTTAGAAGAAAGAATAATACGTATCATCTTTACGGTAATCAACCCTATGAATCGGGAGAGAACAGTGCAGATCAAGATCCCATCTTCAATGAAGCTAATTTAATTACAGGGTTTACAAAATGGATATCTAAGCAACTAATAGCAGGAAAATGGTATGTTTTCAGGGAGCTTGATAGAGATGAAGGAGGCCTAAAGTCTATCAACGTTTATACCAATTGGTACTTAAGACTGGAAGTACGTCAATATAATTTTACTCACAAACAGCATGATAAATATAGAAAAAATATTTTGATGGTTTTGCTGACTCCAGATATAACTTCGTTTTATCGGAATCCAGGAATTCCACATACTGATTCCCTCAAGTTCAAAATGCCAGGTGCTGATGAAAATAACCAATTCGAGTTTAATGGTGTGCTTTATTCGTGGAATAGTGCATGGGAGAATTTTGCTTGTTCAGAATATGGAAAGTATCTCCTGGGTGAATATGGCAAGAAGGTTGAGGATAGTGAACTTCTTGAAAGAATCTATTCTCTGGAAAAGGAGTTTAATCAACATCTAAAGCAGTATATAAAGCAAGGAATAGATGCGTGTTTATCTAAAGAGTTTTTACCCCAGCAAGAAATGGAAATTTTTCACAAATCTATGGAAGAGTACATATACCGCAGCGTAGGACTATTTTGGTGTATACGGTCTGAGTGTAAAATAGAAGAATCTCTGACAAGTTTGCACGCAGTAGGAATGTTCTCAGATAACCCATATAAAGAGAATAATCAGACTGAAAGTACAAGGGGAACCTCGACAAAAACAGAAAGCCATGCTGAAAGTAAAGCGGGTGAAGATTCATTTTCTGAAAGTGATTCAGATAAAGAGTATGCAGCTGATAAGGCTCTTGGAACAGGTGATGTAGTTATCAGAATGCAGTCTTTTTAGGGTGCATATTCCGGTTCCGCGCTTTTGCGATCCATAGCAAGACAATAATAGCGATTGCAAGACAGGCTTGCATCCAATAAAGGGAAGCCAGGGGCAGCCATAAGCCGGTAAGCGCCAGTATAGCGTAAGTTAATAGTATGCAGATCCCCACAATACACATAAAAACCGATTGCACGCGGCCTTGAAAATTGAGATCTGTTGCCTCTTGCGCACGAGTCACCAGTAATGGCCACAGTCCAAAGGCGATCCCAATTAAAAAGTAAATGATATCAGCCCAAATAATCGTGCGGTTTATGGCAAACCACAGATAGAAACCACTCAGTAAGAATAAGAGACTTTGTGTTGTGCGGTAAAATCCAAAACGTTCCTGTAACCAAGGCACCCAAAACCCGCCGACAATAACGCCAACTGAAAGTGTCGCTTCGATATAGCCAAATTCACGCGATGTGGTATGCAACATATTTTTGGCAAAAGGAGCTAATAAAATCGGAGCGACCATATATTGCAGCATCATTAAGCATTGAATGCTGTAGAGCATCATTAATTCACGGTTTTTATAAAGATAAACTAAGCCTTGTTTCATATCTTTTAGGAAACGCAGAATGGGGGGCTTTTCAGCAAGTTCTTTGCGGTAAACTTTTTTAGGCAAAAAACATAATAAAAGAGAAGAAAGTCCAAAGATACCAGCATTTAATAACAACACATTGGAGATCGAAAGAAAAGATACCAAGATCCCGCCTAAAGCCATGCCTCCCATATTCCCGATTTCATACGCCATATCGACACTGGCATTGGCATATAACAATTCTTTTTTAGTCACAATTTCACGTACAAAGGCCATGGCAGCAGGGATATAAAAACTAAGGCCAATGCCGCTGATGATAGAAACAATATATAAGCTTGCAATGAGATGAGATTCTGTGAAAAATGCCAGCAACGTTAAAAAGAAAATACGTAATACATTGCTGGCAATCATCACCAAAACCCGCGGATAACGATCGGCAAGTACGCCGCCTAAAGGGCTTAATAAGACGTTAGGTCCCCAAAACAGCGCAGCAGCGATGGCCATCGCAACGATATTATTATGATGCTGCAAAATAACCCAGGGAATGGCAATAAAACTCATCCCAGCCCCTAACGTTGCCAATAAGCAGGTTAGCGTATAGCACATAAAAGCTGGTTTTTTAAATAAAATAAGCCGATTGTACAAATACGACATATAAGACTTCTTAAAAACAAATGGGGGGAATTTTATTCTAAACAAATCCTTTAGAGAATGCAATAGATAGGCTTACGCTAAAACAACCGAACATTCGGGTTGTTCATTTTTAGGCTTGATGTAGGAAATAAAAATGATTAAGGTGCAAGACTTTAAAAATATACCATTAGGAGTATCTCATGCCCAAAATTAAAGAGAATAAGAATTCCTTCTTTGCAACGGATTTGAAGTGTCATCGTATGCAAACAATAATAACTTTATTAACGAAGGATGAACAGGAGAAATTGCTTATTTTATTAAATAACGTTAAGGCAGGCGTCTATACTATAGATTTGAAGGCATTGGACGCCTTTTTAGCATCTATTCTTGAGCGATTAAAAGAAAATAGTGTGGAATATACACAAGATACAATAGCACGTTTTGAACAATTATCTTTTTTGTTACAGAGTGTTCAGCTTTTGCGATTACTAGAAAGCAGCAATACTGTTTTTTGCGCAGAAGAAATAGAAGAGAAGTTGATTTTTTTTGAAAATTTTTTTCATGCGAAAAATGTTCTTGTCTCAAGACTAACTTTCTTGTTGGAGAGAAAAAAAGAGATAAAAAGTCTATTGGAAAAAACTGATTTTTTGATAAACCAGGATGAATTTTTAACGGCAGTAAGGGATCTGTTAGAAGGCTCATTTTTTGAGCCTTTTGTAGTTGATCATAGAAGTTTCCTTATTGATGCAATTAATAATATTTTTAGAGAGGAAGAAAGTTTAAATAACAATTTTAAAAGAAATGATCAGTTTTTTCATTACCTGGAACAGTTAATAAAGCGCATCAACACCTTAAAAATAATTCTGAGTAATAACCAATTGGAAAAACAGGCTGATATATTAAATTTTATTAATTTAATCTTGTGCTTCTTGTATCATATACAACCTAACAAAAAACCTATCCAATTGCCTCGCGGGTTTAATTGTTTTAATGTTATAGGTGTTTTCAAAAAAATATCAGAAAAATATCGTAAGTTTTGTCAACTTGAAGCTGTGCTAGCTACCTATGTAGAGAAATCGGCACACTATAAAATTTATCAGTTTTGTGAAGAAGAGATATTAATGATACCCAAAAAACTGGAGATTGCTAATAAAAGCCTTCACAATCAAAAATTAGAAATACAAGATTTTATCAGAGTGAATTTGTCTGTCATGCAGGATTATTTAACAGAGGTATGCGAAACAATAGCGCCAGTAGAGAAAAGTCTTATTAACGACGGTAATGAGGACGATCCCGAATCTGTTCTACATAAAGCTTCGTTGCCCCCGCAACTGCGGCAGGCATAATAACCAGATTCAAAAAAGGAATTACGGTAAACAAGGCAATCATAGCGCCAAAACTTAAGTATAAAAAAGGCTGGGATCGCATTTGCTGACATAGTGTTTTAAAGGGGAGCCGGTGATTATCCATTGGGTAATCCACATAAAGCATCGCCATACTCCAGGCAGTGAATAAAAACCAAACGAGAGGGGCTGCTAATTGGATAAGAGGAATAAAAAATAATATAAACAAACCCAGGGCGCGCGGAAGGTAATACCACAATTTTTGGATCTCGCGTTTGACGATCCGGGGCATGTCTTTCAATAATGCCCATAAGGTTGGAGAAGGAATGATTTCTCCGCTTAACAACGCTTCTACTTTTTCAGCCAATAAACCGTTGAAAGGAGCTGCAAGCAATAAAGTCACAAAGGTAAAGGTATAAGCGAAGATGATCACACAGGAAAAGACAAATAATGGCCAAAGCAGCCAGTGCAACCATTGCAGCCAATGGGGTAATAAACCATCCAGCCAGTGTAAAAAAGCCGTGAAGAAATGAAAACCCACGTACCAAAACAACGTAAATAAAATAATATTGAATAGAACAGGGAGAATCACAAAACGCCGCAAGCCTTTTTGGTTAATCAGGCGAAAACCCTCCAGCACATAATGGCTGCCTAACGGAGGAAGTGTTGTTTTAATAATCATCGCTTATGTCTCTTGTATCCTAAAAACAGTCTATTCATTCAAAGAAGGGCTGTCCAGCGTAAAAAGCAGCGAAATAGAGCATTTTATGCGCGCTTTTAAGGGATAATTCCGATTTTTACCATTCATTATTGAGACTGGCTAAGGTAAACTAACGCCTTGGCAGAGGTTTGTGCAAAGGCAGAACAGTAAGAGCAAATTAAAAGGTTGTTTATTTTTTATGCGTTTAGAGAAAATCAAGTTAGTTGGTTTTAAGTCCTTTGTTGACCAAACCGTCATTGAATTACGCAGTAATTTAGCCGGCATTGTCGGCCCTAACGGCTGCGGCAAGTCCAACGTCATCGATGCCGTGCGCTGGGTCATGGGCGAAAGCTCAGTCAAAACCCTGCGCGGTGAGTCAATGGATGATGTGATTTTCAGCGGTTCAACCGGCCGCAAACCGGTTGGGCAGGCTTCTGTGGAACTCTTGTTTGATAATAGCGATGGCAGTCTGGGGGGCGAATATGCAGCTTACAGCCAAATTGCCATTCGCCGTGAAGTTACCCGTGACGGCGAATCTCATTATTTCCTAAACAGTACGCGTTGCCGCCGCCGGGATATTAAAGATATCTTCATGGGAACGGGTCTCGGGCCTCGCAGTTATGCCATTATTCAACAAGGCACTATTTCGAGAGTTATCGAAGCGAAACCGGAAGAAATGCGAAACTTTGTTGAAGAAGCCGCCGGGATTTCACGCTATAAAGAGCGTAGGCGCGAAACAGAAACCCGAATGCGGCATACTCGTGAGAATTTGGAGCGGGTGAATGATATTCGCGAAGAATTGGACAAGCAATTAGAACGCTTAAAACGTCAATCGCGTGCAGCGGAACGTTATAAAGAATTAAAGATAGAACAGCGGCAATTACAAGCACAATTATATGCTTTGAAACTCCAGGCTATTGAAGCAAAATTACAAACGCAAAAAGCCCTGCAGCAGCGGCAAGAAGTGGTCTTGGAAGGGGCCATTGCCACTCTTAGAAAATGTGATGCCGAGATTGAAACTTCTCGTGAAAAGCACACCGAATTAACCGATGAATTTAATGCTGTACAAAAAGATTATTACAATGTGGGAGCAGAAATCGTCAAACTCGAACAATCTTTGCAGCATGGCCGTCATCGTTGTGAAGAATTATCGCAAGATTTAACCCAAACTTTCTCCGCTTTAGCGGAGGCAAAAGAGCATTACAAAACTGATGAAGAAAAAATTCAATCGCTGGAAGTAAAAACACAAACTTTGACGCCCCAGATAAGTGAAGCGAAGCAAACAGCTGATCAAGCTTTGACAGATTTACAAAAAGCCGAAAATGCGATGCAGACGTGGCAAAATACGTGGGATGACTTTAATATGCAAGCTGCTAAAGCCTCGGAGCAAGCGCAGGTTGAACAAGCCCGTATTCAACAATTAGAGCAGCGTATTGAAGAAGCTTTCAAACGGCTGGAAGCGATTAAAACTGAAGAAGCGCAATTGGATGACAGCCTTTTACAAGCAGAAATATTGGAATTACAGGCTGATATAGGACGATACGAGCAAACCATTGAAGCCCATCAGGTCCAATTAAATGAAAACCATCAGCGTATTCATTCACAGCGGGCACTAAATCAGCAAATCAGAGATGATTTGTCAAATGGCAGGAGCGAACTGCAAAAAGCCCAAGGCCGCTTGGCATCACTGGAAGCTTTGCAGCAAGCTGCCCTGGGTCAACAAGCAAAAGGGGTTGTGCAATGGTTAGAACAACATGGGTTAGCGAATTTTCCGCGTTTGGCACAGCAATTAACCGTAGAAACAGGATGGGAACGTGCAGTTGAAGCGGTATTAGGCACAAGCCTTGAAGCCATTTGCTTGCCGGGGATCGACAGTCTTGAAACACTTTTTGCTGATATTACTCATTTACCCACGGGCCAAGTCACTTTATTGAATATTCATGCTAAAGCCCATAGCGGACAGCACGATACCTTCCTGCGTTTAGCGGATAAAATCGCAGCGCCATTTTCTATAGAAGCGTTGATTGAGGGAATTTATATTGCAGAAACGCTGGAAGAAGCGATTGCCGCGCGTGAACAGTTATCCTCGACTGAATCGATAGTCACCCGTGAAGGGATTTGGCTAAGCCCTTCGTGGGTACGTATCTTAAAAGAAGATAATTTAAGATCCGGTGTGATTATCCGTGAGCAAGAATTACAAAGTTTACAAACGGTTATGAGCCAGCAAGAAGCAGCGGTTAGTGATTGTATACAAAAACTCGCTGATGGTGAACATGAATTACAAATGGCGGAAAGTAATCGGGAAGGGATCCAGCGGCAATTAGATCAGCATCGTGATGAGTGCAACCGCACGCGTTCGCAACTAACTGTGAAACAAGGGCGTTGTGAGCAATTGGCACAACGGCGGCTGCGCTTGAATGAAGAAACACAAAGCTTGATGAATGCTACTGCGGAAAACCGCAGAACTTTAGAAAAATCTCGTCAAATCTGGCAAGAAGCGTTAACTTTAATGGAAGCCCAGGCTGATACACGCGATGAACTCCAATTGCAGCGTCAGCAAGTGCGTGAAAAGGTAGAACGCATACGCCCGCAGGCACACAGTGCAAAAGATGTATTGCACCGCTTGAGTCTCGAAATTGGCAGCGCGCAGACTGAATTAAGCTCGCTGAAAATCGCTAAAGAACGGCTTCAAAAACAAGTGAATGATTTAGAAGCCCGTCAAATGGAATTAGAGCAGGCTTTGCAAGCCGCGAAAATGCCGCTGGCAACGCTTGAAACACAATTACAAGCGACTTTGATGCAGCGAAGTAACATAGAAGAAATTCTGCAGCAAGCACGTGTACGTTTACAAGAAGCAGAAGAACGGGTGCGGGATTATGAACATCAACGCAGTGAAATTGCTTCGCAAATTGAAACGATACGTCATGAATTGGAGCAAATGCGTTTAGATTCACAAGCTGATTCAGTACGCCATACTGCTATTGCAGAACAGCTGGCGGAAATGGGACAAATCCTTTCGGAAGTATTAGCCGCTGTGGCTGAGGGTTCTACAATCGATAGTATTGATGCAGCGTTAGCCGATACGGGAGAAAAAATTCAACGGCTAGGAGCAATCAACCTGGCAGCGATTGAAGAATACGATGTCGAGCTTGAACGTAAACAGCATTTGGACAGTCAATATGCCGATTTATCGGAAGCGTTAGAAACATTGGAAGCAGCGATTCGTAAGATCGATAGAGAAACCCGCCAGCGCTTTAAAGATACCTTTGATAATATCAACGGTCATTTTCAGACGTTATTTCCCACTTTGTTTGGCGGCGGCGAAGCGTATTTGGAATTAACGGGAGATGATTTATTAGAAACGGGGATAGCGGTGATGGCGCGGCCGCCCGGTAAACGTAACACCAGTATTCATTTGTTATCGGGAGGGGAGAAAGCATTGACAGCTATTTCGCTGGTTTTTGCTATTTTTAAACTAAATCCTGCTCCTTTTTGCATGTTAGACGAAGTTGATGCCCCCTTAGATGAGGCAAATGTGGTGCGTTTTTGTAATCTCGTGCAAAAAATTGCAGAAACCGTTCAAGTTATCTTTATCAGTCATAATAAAGTCGCTATTGAAATGTCAAAGCAACTCATGGGCGTTACCATGCATGAGCCAGGGGTATCACGTTTAGTTGCTGTCGATATGGAAGAAGCTGTTGCGATGGCAGAAGATCTGACAGAAACGATAGCTTAAATAAGTTAAGTTTGAGGGATAAGTAATATGGGAACAACATTAGTACATTTGGTTTTTCCAGTGATAATTAGCTTAGTGGGTGTTTTTATTTTGCTGCGGGCGGTGAAAAGACAGCGCAAGCGGGATCCGGCTGATGTCCTGGAAAAAATCCATGAAGCACAGTACCAGCGCAGCCGATTAACTAAGCAAGCCCAAGCAGCCAAACCGGTAGAGCGATATGAAGATGAACGTTTAGCTAAATTGGGATTTAACAGTTTACGAAACCACATCGAAGATGAGATTGATCCGGCTTTAAGCGCCAAACGTGTCAGATCACCTTCACCCTCTTCATTGCCAGAAACGGTGGAAATATCAAGAGAAGATGATCCGCCTGAGATTGTCATGCTGCATATTATGGCTAAAAATGGCAAACAATTTGTAGGGTATGAATTGCTGCAAGCCATTTTGGCTTGCGGTTTTCGCTTTGGAGAAATGGATATTTTCCACCGGCATCAAAAAGCCAACGGGCACGGCAAAGTCTTATTCAGTTTGGCCTCTGCATTGGAGCCCGGTACTTTTGATATGAATGCCATGGGCGGGTATGCTTGTGTAGGCTTAACGCTTTTCATGCAAACGGAAAGAATGAAAGACGCTATTGCTGTTTTTGATTTAATGCTTAATACAGCCCAAGAATTGGCAGATGATTTGAACGGGATCGTAATGGATGAACGGCGCCAATTACTGCAGCCTAGAAAGATTACTGATATTCGAGAAAGTTTACGGGATTTGCAGAGCGATGCCGGCCAGGCTCAATTGGATTTCTCACTGGATAATTAAAGTGAGGTTTTGGTGGTGGATAGTGAAGATACTAGAAAACAGATTGCCAAACGAATCGCCATATTAAATGAACAGTTAGGTAACTATAATTATCAATACTATGTCCTGGATAGTCCGACTATCCCTGATGCGGAATATGACAAACTTTTTCGAGAACTCCTCGAATTAGAAGAAAAGCACCCTGAATTAATAACTATCAATTCTTCTACTCAGAGAGTAGGCGCTAAACCCTTGGCAAAATTTCAGGCGGTGAAGCATCATCAGCCCATGCTGTCGTTAAATAACGCTTTTGATCAAAAAGAAGTATTGGCTTTCGATGAACGTATTCGTAAACGTTTATCTTTATCAGAAACTGATTTTATTGATTATGTTTGTGAAGTCAAACTGGATGGTTTAGCAGTCAGTCTATGCTATGAAAAAGGAGTTCTGGTACAAGCAGCGACTCGCGGGGATGGGATGACAGGCGAAGATGTGACGCAGAACATTCGCACACTCAAAGCTATTCCCTTACAATTACGGGGCCAGCGTTGGCCTGCCTTTATTGAAATCCGCGGTGAAGTCTATATCTCCACAAAAGGGTTTTTAGCACTTAATATTGCTCAAATGAAAAACAATGAAAAAACCTTTGCCAATCCGCGCAACGCCGCAGCGGGCAGTTTGCGCCAATTGGATCCGCATATTACTGCCAAACGGCCTTTGGCATTTATTGCCTACGGAGTAGGTGAGAAAAGCGCCGATTTACCCGATACGCATTTTGAATTATTACAAACTTTAAAAGAATGGGGTTTACCCATTAATGCTGAATCAGAACAGGTCAATGGCATTGCAGCTTGTTTGTCTTATTATCAAAAGATACTGAAGAAACGTGATAAATTGGCATATGAAATTGATGGTGTTGTCTATAAAGTCAATTCATATCTTCAACAAAATGAACTGGGATTTATCGCCAGAGCGCCGCGCTTTGCCATTGCTCATAAGTTTCCAGCGATAGAGGTATTAACCACATTATTGGGGGTTGATTTTCAAGTTGGACGTACAGGGGTGTTGACGCCGGTAGCCCGTTTAAAACCCGTGTTTGTGGGCGGCGCGACAGTGAGTAACGCCACATTACACAATATGGATGAAATTGCCCGTAAAGATATTCGTATTGGCGATGAAGTGATTGTAAGACGCGCAGGAGATGTGATTCCGGAGGTGGTAGGGGTTGTAGGAACAGCGTTAAAATTTCGAGAAAAAGAAACAAGCCCTATTCAATTGCCTCAGCACTGTCCGATATGTAAAGCAGATGTTGAACGTATCGAAGGCGAAGCAGCAGCGCGTTGTACAGGCGGTTTGTCTTGTCCGGCGCAGCGCAAGGAAGGGATCAAACATTTTGTTTCCCGAAAAGCGATGGATATCGAAGGAATTGGCGACAAGTTGGTTGAGCAATTAGTAGATGAAAATCTCATTCACGATGCAGCCGATTTATTTTCGTTAGATAAAACCACCCTGGCCAATCTTGACAGGATGGGTGATAAATCAGCTGAGAATATTGTGCAAGCGCTTTTAAAATCCAAACAAACCACATTGGCGCGCTTTATTTATGCGCTAGGCATCCGGGAAGTGGGCGAAGCCACAGCACGCAATCTGGTGAAGCATTTTACCCATTTGGATGCGATCATGTCTGCTAATATTGAAGCATTAAGTGCTGTAGAAGATGTCGGTCCTGTAGTAGCATCGCATGTCTCGCTTTTCTTTAAGCAGCCGCATAACTGTGAGGTGATTGAAAAGCTTAAAAAAGCAGGAGTTTCATGGGTGGAAATGCCTGGCTCACAAAGTGCCTCGGGCAAATTAGCCAATCAGACTTTTGTATTAACCGGCACGTTAGCTTCAATGACTCGTGATGAAGCCAAAGAACGTATTGAGTCATTGGGGGGTAAAGTCATTAACAGTGTGTCTACAAAAACAACTTATGTCGTTGCAGGCCGGGACCCTGGCTCGAAGCTTGGCAAAGCAGAATCTCTACAGGTTCCAGTGCTGGATGAAGCGGCATTTTTAGCATTGCTTAAATGACATTTAATCTATCTTTTACTAAGACTAATACAGCGCCATTACCTCCCAATGAGGGTGGACAAGAATGAAACGCCAGTACATCAGGATGTTGTCTTAGCCAATTATTCACATGATTTTTAAGGATGGGATAAGGATTATTCGACAATACCGCTTTTCCATGAATAATATGTACACAGCGCCAATTTCGATTAACTGCTGTTTGTAATAAGTGCATGAGGGCTTTGCGTGCGCTTTCAGTTCGTAAACCATGTAAATCCAGCGTTGTGTCAATGGGCAATTTCCCTTGACGTAATCGCTGTAATTGGCGAGGCTGAACACCATCTTTTTCAAAATGAATGACTGAATCTCCTGTTACGGGATTCAATAGGCTATGATCGGTTAAATTATCTTTAATCATTTTATTGTGAAAAGAGGGGTTAATGGAAGAGCTCTCTTTAACAGGCGGTCTGCAATTTTCCATCGCCTTATTGAATAAGTCCCTTTCCTCCTCCGAAATAGTATGAGAATCATGCTTTTTAGGGCCTTTGGGGCTTACATTTTGATGTTCAGACGTGTTTTTTGTTCTTTTTGGCATTACAATGATCTCTTCTATATGCTTTAGTGAGCAATACAGTACAGTATAGCAAGGGGAGAATAGTGGATAAACAAGATGCCATGTCACTGACCACATTAGGCGATTGGCTGCAATGGGCAGAAGAGTGTCTGCGTAGCCAGGAAGTCGTTTATGGACACGGTACTGATAATCCCTGGGATGAAGCCGTTGCTATTGCCCGCTATGTCTTGCGGTTGCCCATTGATATTGATCCAAAAATAAAACAGGCTCGATTAACCGAGGCAGAAAAAGAAAAGTTGATTCGCTTGCTGGACGAACGGATTAATGAGCGTGTTCCTGTGCCTTATCTGACTCACGAAGCGTGGTTTGCACATTTGTCTTTTTTTGTTGATAAGCGGGTATTAATCCCACGAAGTCCGTTAGCAGAATTAATTGAGCAGCGATTTGTGCCGTGGGTAACAGCAAATCAGGTACAGAACATTTGCGATATCGGTACAGGCAGTGGTTGTATTGCCATTGCTTGTGCCAAGGCTTTTCCGGGTGCGAAAGTGGATGCAGTCGATCTCTCTACTTCAGCATTAGAAGTAGCAAAGCTTAATTGCCGTGAGCATGATGTGGATGAGCGGGTGCAATTATTTCAAGGTGATCTCTTTGAACCGCTAAAGGGACGCCGTTATGATCTGATTATCAGCAATCCGCCGTATGTGGATAAAGCAGAAATGCAAATGCTGCCGATGGAATATACGCATGAACCTGCATTGGCATTAGCGGCGGGTGAAGATGGATTGGATATTGTTATTCGTCTATTGGCAAAAGCAGCAGATTATATGACGGATGAGGGTATTTTCATTGTAGAATTAGGCCATACCGAAGCGGCTTTGCAAGCAGCGTTTCCCCAAGTGGATTTTTTATGGCTTGAATTCGAACGAGGCGGAACGGGAGTTTGTTTGCTGAAGGCCTCGCAATTGCAGAGATTTCAGGCAGATTTTAACGAAGCGTTACAAGCACGTGGTACATTATAAAGTGAATACTTGTAAATTCTCTGGTGCCCAGCAATTAACTTTAGGGGATTTTACATGTCTGGCAATACGATAGGTCGTTCTTTTGGTGTGACCAGCTTTGGTGAAGCTCACGGTGCAGCGATTGGGGGTATCGTAGACGGCTGCCCGCCGGGCTTATCGTTATCGGAAGCCGATTTGCAATTAGAATTAGATCGCCGCCGTCCCGGACAAAATCATTATACCAGCCAGCGGCGGGAACCCGATCAAATCCGTATTTTATCCGGTGTTTTTAACGGGATAACGACCGGCACAGCGATTGGTTTAATGATTGAGAATAAAGACCAGCGTCATAGTGATTATGAAATATTAGCTGATAAATTTCGCCCAGGACATGCTGATTATACGTATTATCACAAATATAGGATCCGGGATCACCGCGGTGGAGGCAGGGCTTCTGCCCGAGAAACCGCGATCAGGGTTGCAGCCGGGGCAATTGCTAAAAAATATTTGTTTGAAAAAGCCAACATTCTGATCCGGGCTTGCCTTTGCCAAATGGGCGATATTTCATTGGCCATTCATGATTGGGAGGCAGTGAAGCAAAATCCTTTTTTTACAGCCGATCCCAATAAAACAGATATCCTTGCAAAGCAGATTGAAACGTTGCGGCGTGAAGGCGATTCCATCGGGGCCGCCATTTATCTGGAAGCGTTAAATGTGCCGGCAGGTTTAGGCGAGCCGGTTTTTGATAAATTGGATGCTGATATTGCCCATGCCTTAATGGGGATCAATGCGGTCAAAGCGGTGGAAATTGGAGCAGGGTTTGCAGCGGCTGGCGAGCGCGGATCCACCCATCGAGACGAAATAACACCGGATGGTTTTTTGAGTAATCATGCCGGCGGGATCTTGGGCGGAATTTCCTCAGGACAAACCATTATTGCGAGAATTGCTTTAAAGCCCGCTTCCAGCATTCGTATTCCGGGGAAAACTGTTAATATTCATAATGAACCTGCAGAAGTGGTTACCACGGGCCGTCACGATCCCTGCGTGGGGATCCGCGCTGTTCCTATTGCTGAAGCCATGTTAGCCATTGTATTAATGGATCATTTTTTGCGAAATCGCGGACAGAATCAATAGCCTGGTTTTTACGTTACACTATTCTTTTCTTCTTCTCTCAACGTTAAGATCTCAACTCCGTCATGAGTAACAGCCAGAGTATGTTCCCATTGGGCAGAAAGGCTGTGATCTTTGGTGACCGCTGTCCAGCCGTCTCCCAATATTTTGATATGCCGTTTGCCAGCATTGACCATGGGTTCTATGGTAAACGTCATGCCCGGTTCTAAAACAAGGCCTGTACCCGGGATGCCATAATGCAAGACTTGCAATTCTGCTTCATGAAAGATGCTGCCAATTCCATGCCCGCAGAATTCACGCACAATACTAAAGTGATGATTTTCGGCATGACGTTGAATAGCGGCCCCGATATCGCCTAAACGCACGCCAGGACGTACCATTTCAATTCCAATAAAGAGGCATTCTCGGGTAATACGCACCAGACGTTCGGCTAAGACAGAAGGTTTTCCTACAAAAAACATTTTGCTGGTATCCCCGTGATAACCGTCTTTTACCACCGTGACATCGATATTGATAATATCGCCCTCTTTGAGCTTTTTAGGCCCTGGGATCCCGTGACAAACCACGTGATTGAGAGAAGTACAAATCGATTTGGGAAAGCCCCGGTAACCTAAACAAGCTGAGACAGCCTGCTGTACATTAACGATATAATCATTGCAAATCGTATCCAGTTCTTCTGTGGTAATGCCTGGCTGCACATGCGGCCCGATCATCCTTAATACATCGGCAGCCAATTTGCCGGCAATGCGCATCTTGGCGATTTCTTCTGCCGTTTTAATTTGTACCCCAAGAGCCATAGTGCTTTTATCCTGATTACGGGAGGGGGTGTTTATATTTTTACTATGGCTTCGTGTAATTCATTGATTGTCTGGGCGTTCTCTGCTCACATATTGACAATATATGCGGCGCTTCGATGCTCGACAATCAATGAATTCCCCCTCACCCTAGCGAAATTTAAACAGCCCCTAAAATAAAAAAGCATTCTACCATAGGGATTACTATCCTGATCAACAGGTTATTTGTTGGCCATTTCGGTCTTTTTATCTCCTTTTCTAGTAATTTCTCTGGGGGTGTGGTATAAACAGCCACCCGTTTTTACGGGAATTAGCACACGGTATTGATTAGGAATAATGGGTGCCTGCAGCTTGATTGCAGGTTGTTGTTCCAAAATGCCGTGGTAGAGTTAACCCAATCAGAGGAGTCATTATGACAACTGTTAACATGCGCGACATGTTGGAATCCGGTGTTCACTTTGGGCATCGCACCCGTTACTGGAACCCTCAAATGGCCGCTTACATTTACGGCCAACGCAACGGGGTTCATATCATCAACCTTGAAAAAACCCTGCCGATGATGCGAGAAGCCTTGAGCTTTGCACGCGAGATTGGCCTTAAGCGCGGCAAGATTTTGTTTGTGGGTACCAAGCGTGCAGCGCAGTCCATTATTGCTGAAGAAGCTAAACGCTGTAATATGCCGTATGTTGATCACCGTTGGTTAGGCGGGATGTTGACGAATTACAAAACGGTGCGTCAATCCATCAAGCGTTTAAAAGAATTGGAAATACTGCATGACAATGGCGGTTTTGATAAATTAATCAAGAAAGAAGCCTTAACCTTGCTGCGTGAATTAGATAAATTGGAACTGAGCCTTGGCGGGATCAAAGACATGGGTTCTTTGCCGGATGCTGTCTTTGTTATCGATGTAGGCTATGAAAAGCTTGCTATCACCGAATCTAACCGATTACGCATTCCTGTTATTGGTGTTGTAGATACCAATAATTCACCTGCCGGTGTGGATTATCTTATTCCCGGTAATGATGATTCAATGGGCGCCATCAGGCTTTATGCAGCCGCGATCGCAGATGCTTTATTAAAAGGTTCCGAAGAATATCAACACGCCAATCCCAATGCAGGCAAGTCAGAACCTAAAAAAGCAGCCGCTAAAAAAACCGGTAAGAAAAAAGAAACTGCTAACGACAGCAGTACAATCGTAGCGCCGGAAACCTCAGAGGAATCTACCGGATCAAACCTGTCTGAGAATGATACAGACAGCGGTGAGGTATCGAAATGAGCGTTACAGCAGAAAAAGTTAAAACCTTACGAGAACGCAGTGGCGGCGGGATGTTAGACTGCAAAAAAGCATTGCAAGAAGCCAATGGTGACATGGAAAAAGCCTTTGAGTTGATGCGTACCTGGGGTACGGCTAAGGCTGCTAAAAAGGCAGATCGCATTGCTGCGGAAGGATTGATCGTGGCTCAAGTGAGTGCTGATCACAAACAAGCGGTTATCATTGAAATCAATTGTGAAACCGATTTTGTGGCAAGAGATACCCACTTTATTCACTTCTGTGAAAAGCTTGCACAAACAGCCCTTAAAAACCAGGCTAATAGCGCTGTGCAACTCTTGATGGCTTCTGATGAAGGCAGTGCCGAGACAATAGATACCCTGCGTCAACAATTGATCATGAAAATCGGTGAAAACATTAATGTTAGACGGTGTCAGTATGTCTCTGCTAAACAAGGGGTGATAGGTCATTACATCCACAGCGGCCGTATCGGTGTTTTAGTGGAATTGGGCGCTGATAATCTTAGCGTGGCAAAAGATATCGCCATGCACATTGCAGCAAACAATCCAGAATGCATATCGGCTGAAGATGTCAGCCAACCCCGTAAAGATGCTGAAAAAGCTATCTTGATCGCTCAAGCAGAAACGAGCGGCAAACCTAAAGACATCATCGAAAAAATGATCCTTGGACGTTTACAAAAATTTGTCGCCGAGATAAGTCTTTACGGACAACCTTTTGTCAAAAATGCCGATATTACGGTGGGTCAGTTGGTGAAAGAAGCCAAAACGTCAGTGATTTCTTTTGTACGTTATGAAGTGGGCGAAGGGATCGAGAAAAAACAAGAAGATTTTGCAAAAGAGGTTATGGCCCAAGTTAAAGGAGGCTAGTATGGGAAAGAAAGCCAAGCAAACAGCGAAGTATAAACGGATCCTGTTAAAGCTCAGCGGAGAAGCCCTCAATGGCGATAGCAGTATGGGAATTGATCCCAGCGTTTTGCAGCGTATTGCAGGGGAAGTTCGCCAACTGCTTGATTTGGGTGTAGAAGTCGGATTAGTCGTTGGCGGCGGTAATCTCTTTCGCGGAGCGGCCTTATCTAAAGCAGGACTGGGGCGCGTAACAGGCGATCACATGGGGATGTTAGCAACACTCATGAATTCGCTCGCCATGCGGGATGTTTTTGAAGAAAATGATATCCCGACACG
>JAJNDI010000041.1 GCA_021156325.1 Gammaproteobacteria bacterium | reverse complement strand
TTGTTAAGTCTCTATCTCTTGCAGGATAATGGCCGCGTGATAGCGCATCATCGTTTTCCCCAGCCGCCGCTTGATGAAGAACTGCATCGATTACTGACGCCTACTAAAGAAGGGGGCATGGTGACTCGTGCTTTTGGCAAAGCGCCTTTTATCGTGAGTGAACCTTTTGTGGCGGCTGACGGGCATCGCTACCGGGTTGCAGCAAAACTGCCGCGGCACACTCTTTGGTCTTTTAATGGGAATGCGCCTTTATTTTTGTTTCGGTTTTTTGTCACCATTGTAGGAAGCGGTATTATTTGCTATTTTTTATCACTTTATTTACTAAAACCTTTTAGGGCTTTGCAGCAGTTTAGTAAAAAATTGGGTGAAGGTAAATTGGATACCCGTCTTGATAAAGCCTTAACAAGCCGACGGGATGAAATTGGTGAATTAGCCAGTGAATTTGATCATATGGCTGATCAACTTCAATATCTGCTTGAAACGCAGCAGCGTCTCTTACAAGATGTATCACACGAGTTACGCTCTCCCCTGGCAAGGCTGTATGTAGCGCTGGAAATAGCCAAAAACAACGCCAATAAAAATTCCATACCAGCGCTTGAGCGCATCGAATTGGAAGCCAATCGATTGAATAATTTAATTGCCAGTGTATTATCTTTTGCAAGCTTGAATATCACCCCTGATAGTTTAAGCCACGAAATCATAGAATTGTATGGCGCTGTTGAAGAAATTGTCAAAGATGCTCAATTTGAAGGAGAAGCGCAAGGCAAAAAAATTATTTTATCAGAGCTTACCGCTGTTTATATTGATGTAAATGCGATTTTACTGCGCAGCGCCGTTGAAAATATCATTCGTAATGCACTGCGTTATTCACCCTCTGATAAAGCGGTAGAAGTATCAGTATACAAAAAAGCGGATAAAGCTTATGTGAGTATTCGTGACTATGGCAGCGGCGTTCCAGAAGAGAAAATCGCACTGCTGGCAGAACCTTTTTACCGCGTTGACAGCGATCGTAATATGCAGTCCGGCGGTTACGGCCTGGGGCTTGCTATTACGCATAAAGTGGCAGCTCTCTATCACGGCACAGTGCATATTGAAAATGCAAAGCCTGCCGGTTTATGCGTGACTATTGAATTGCCTTTAGCCTCACATTTGTAGCGTACTTATGCAAAATACTCAACTTTTAATTGCTATTGCGCCAATGCTCGATTGGACAGACAGGCATTGCCGTTATTTTTTCAGACTTTTAAGTCCTGATGTTCATTTATATACAGAAATGATCACAACAGGGGCTCTTTGTCACAGCCGAGATCCCGACAGGTTTTTGGCTTTTTCAGAAGAAGAAAAACCCTTGGTCGTGCAATTTGGAGGAAGTGATCCCGCTGCCTTGCAATACTGCGCAAAAAAAGCCACTGAAGCTGGCTTTTCAGCGATTAATTTAAATGTGGGCTGCCCCAGTTCGCGCGTACAGGAAGGGCGTTTTGGAGCGTGCTTAATGGCAGAACCAGATTTGGTGGCTGATTGTGTTAAGGCGATGCAATCGGTCACTACAATCCCGGTTACTGTAAAGACCCGTCTTGGCATTGACGATCAAGATACTTATGATCACCTTTATAATTTTATTCAAAGGGTTTCTCAAGCAGGGTGCATGCATTTTATTATGCATGCCAGAAAAGCCTGGTTACAGGGTTTAAGTCCCAAAGAAAACCGCACTATCCCGCCTTTACGCTATGATTGGGTTTATCGTCTTAAAAAAGATTTTCCCCAATTGATCATCATTCTAAATGGCGGAATTACCTCGATTGCAGAGATAGTAACGCATGCAGAACACGTTGATGGCGTTATGATAGGCCGCCAAGCTTACCAACATCCTTATTTTATTGCAGAATTATCGCACTATTTTTACAATACTAAATTGCCTTCTCGGGATGTAATTTTGGACGCTTATCTGCCTTATGCTATCAAACAGCATCAAGGAGGAGTACGTCTCTCCATGTTAGTAAAACCTTTATTGGGATTGTTTCATGGAGAAGCAGGCGCTCGTCATTGGCGCCGTTATTTGAGTGAAGCATTATGCAAATCCGATACCAACCCTGACGTTATCCTGGAAGCCCGATCAATTGCGCTTAAGTTTCAATGAAGTAAGTTTCTAGCAGGGAAAATAAAGGATCGCTAACAATAAGATGGTTACGAAAAGCAACCACATTATCAGGCCGTAATAAATACACTCCTCCCGAGCAGCATGAAAAATAACGGTGGATTTTCATTTTTTCATCATGAATAATGCGTATTGCCCAGGGTGCGTCATAGTTATCAATACTACTGATACAAAACAGGGCTATTTGCGTAGAGTAGCGTGCTTTAATAGCATCAACGATAGTGGCAATATTGGCAACGGTTCGCTCAGGTTTTTTTCCGGTAAAAATTAACAATTTAAAAAGAGAAGTTTCAATGGATTGGTGCAATGAACTGAGGTTGGTTGCTGACAATTTCAGGGGTTGATTGATAGGGCGGTACCCCGGTTTAGGTGCGCTGACACTAAACCCTTTAATCTGCCGGTAATGGGAATCAAGACACCCTTGCGTATAATGCACTTTGATTTCGGAAAGCTGCTCTAATGCACGGCGGCGTAAAAGCGGCAGCGTTCTTAAAGAAGAAAAGAAACTATTGCGAACCCATCTTAAGAAATGGCTGTTGGTAGTCATGACTTGGGTTGCTTGAGTTGTGCTGTGTAAAACATCTTTTGCAATGGGGTATCGCTCACTATGATAAGTATCCAGGAGTGTTTCGTGAGCCTTGCCATGCAGTACAAAAGCTAATTTCCAAGCGAGGTTGTGGGCATCTTGTATCCCTGTATTTAGACCCTGTCCTCCTATGGGAGAATGAATATGGGCAGCGTCACCTGCAAAGAAAATACGGCCTTTACGGTACATTTCAACTTGTTTTTCTGAAATCGTGAACCGCGAAATCCATTGAGAATTAAATAGTCTGGCGGGAAAATAGCAACGTTTATCCATGATTTCCTGAAAATCGCCTAAGGTGAGTTCAAGTTTTTCTTGTAATGATTGTTGATGCGTAATATCTACAATCATACGTTGATGTTTTTTCAAAGGAAGCACTGCCATTACACCGTCGTTGGCGAGAAACGCGCTGCCCATATTATTAGGCAATTCCCAATCAATCTCACAATCTATCATCATAAAGTGTTGGTTTAACATTTTTCCAATGAATTCATTGTGTGTGAGGTTGCGCAATGTACTATGACTTCCATCGCAGCCAATGACCCATTGGCACTGAAAAATTGTGCTGCTTTTATCGGTTTTTTCACAGATAACGTCGATATGATCGGCGTGTTCTATTAAGTCAATACAGGTTAATCCGCGTTCAATATTAATATGATATTTATTGTGTAACAATTGCGTTAATAAGCTTTCCGTTTCAGCCTGAGGCAGGCTTAATACAAAAGGATACTGTGTTTTTAATATATTTAGTTTCAATGTCAGCAAGCGGTGTTTGGTGCTAAATAGTTGTATGCCTTCAATAAGATTACCTTGAGACAAGGCTTGTTGGACAATCCCCATATCTTGCCAGATATCCAGCGTGCGCGATTGAATAGCCAGGGCATTAGAGGTAGTCAGCGGCTCTTCCCGATGATCGATAATATGGGCATGGATACCATGACGTGCTAATTCAGCAGCGAGGGTTAACCCTGTTGGCCCTGCTCCGACAATTAAAACCGACAGCATTCCTGACATATTCTGACCTTCATTCCTTTTAGCATGAGTTTCATAGGGTTATTATAGAACACTCTTTTGAGTCTGGCACAGATCTTCCTCTCCCCTTCTTGGCAAGCCCTCTTGCTTCGCAGAAGAGGGATACATTTAGGGGTATCTTTGGTATATACTGCCTTCGGATGAGATAAGGGAGTATGTCCATGAGAAGATGCGCTTTTCACTATTTATTAACAGGGATCATCAGTTTTTTGCTTTGTTCCCCCATTGTATTTGCTGCTTCAACTGTTTATTTTTCGGGAAAACCGGTTACTTTAAGTGATCCCGCGATAAAAATAGGGACATCAGTTCCCGCAATCGATTTGGTGGGCGCAGATCTGAAAGTCATTCGCATTGGAGGAGTGTCTCCAAACCGTGAAGTCCTTACTACGGTGTTGTCATTAGCATTACCAGTTTGCGAAGCTGAAATTAAACGATTGGAAGAGCTGGCAACAAAACAGCCTGATACTCGTTTTGTCCTAGTAGTGAATGAATCTCCTTTTACATTAGCCCAATTTATAAAAGAACAGGGGATCAAACACCTTATTTTAGCCAGTGATTTTCGTCAACCGCGGTTTAATGAAATTTATGGAACACGCATTACGGATACGCCGCTTGCAGGGTTAAATACCAGTGCTGTTTTTATTCTGCAAAACGGCCGCCTGGTTTATCAGGAAATAGCGCCAGAATTGAGCCGGCCGCTAAATTATGAGGCGCTGCAAGTTGCTTTGGGTGAGCGGGCGGCGAGTTCGGCCATAGTTTAAATGGGTGTGTAATCAATTTTAAGCAGGCTTTGTTTTTTTGCTCTCTCAAAAGCAAGATCAATCAGCTTATCCAATAGATCGGGAAAGGAGACGCCGGTTGCTTCCCACATTTTAGGAAATAAACTGATAGGTGTTAAACCGGGTATCGTATTGAGCTCATTTATTATAATTTCTTCTTTAGGCGTTAGGAAAAAATCCACACGCGCCAATCCTTGACACCCAACCAGCTGATACGTTTGAAGAGCCAGCTGTTGAATACGCTGCACAATAGAGGCGGGTAACTCAGCAGGAATAGTGAGAGAAGCTCCATTCTTGTCTAAATATTTTGCGGCATAAGAGTAAAAATCATGATGTACATGAACTTCACCGGGCAAAGTGGCTTCTGGTTTATCATTACCTATGACGCCGCATTCGATTTCCCGTCCTTGAATAAAAGTTTCAAAGATGACTTGATCAGCATATTGAAAAGCATCTTCAACAGCTGTTTTTAATTGAGTCAATGTATAAACTTTATGGGTAGCAATCGATGAACCTAAATTAGCAGGTTTTACAAAACAAGGCAGACCTAAGGCCGCGATGATCATTTCTAAGTCTGCGGTATTGCCGCGATAGGCTTCTTTTCGTAAAGTGTGAAAAGCAGCATGAGGGAGCCCCGCATCGCGCAGCAAACATTTAAAGATGGTTTTATCCATGCTGATAGCCGAGCTTAATACCGCAGCACCTACATAAGGAATATTAGAGCCTTCCAGCATAGCCTGTACAGTGCCGTCTTCCCCATAAGGGCCATGTAGAATGGGAAATACGGCATCCAGGCGTTTTTTTTCATAGGGTGTGTTTAAAGTCATGAAAGTTTGTGTGCTGCCTGGAATTAAAGCGATAGCCCGGGATTGTTCGTGCAAAGGAATACTTTGAGGTGTGGTGATTTGATTTAAGCGGTCGATATTATCTTGCCACCACCAATGACCTTGGCGATCGATGCCGATAGGAATAATTTCATAACGTTTTCTGTCTAGCTGTTTGATAACATCGCGGGCGGAAATCAGGGAAATTTCATGTTCCTGGGATTTGCCGCCAAATAAAATGCCTAAGGTAATTCGTTGTTGTTGCATAGGTAAATGATCTTAGTGTAGGAAACGCTCTTTGTTTAGTATAACCTATCTCACAAAACAGAGGTACTACTGGGAATGGGCTCAGTATGAGCCCATCTAAAGAGATGAGCAGCCAACTCCCCAAAGAAGAGCAGTTATGCTAAAATGTAAAAAATACCTTATAAAATAAAGGCATTAGATATTAATGGCGTATTATTTTCTTTCTATTGCGCAAAAGCGGGCTTTAAGTGCTTTGCTCGCGCGCCGCGAAGGCGGGCATGGTCAATTTGGCCGAGTCTTAATGCGAAAACCCTATCGTGAAGATGACGATGAAGGCGGCAGCGGTTTGCCTTCTCCTTTTGAGCAGCATCCGCTCCTGAGGGATCAGCCTATTGGAGCGTCCTCTGATTTGACAGCTATTATTGGTGATCGGAATCAACAAGAAATGATCGATGAAGCCGCTAACCGCAGCGAGCATGATTTAAGTTTAGAGTTACAGCAAAAACCGCAATTGCAAGCTGTACTAGTAAATAACAGCGTGCCCAAATTGACGCGGCGCTAGAGGAAAATTGAGTGTCCTTATCAAAAACCATTATCTTCAGTACAGAACAGGCCGTTGCTGATACGCTGGCGCAAAAACCGCCTTTAAATGAAATTGATGTGTATGGTTATACTCCTTTAATACAAACGGCTATTGTCAACAGCGCTTCCAAATGTCAATTGTTAATTGAAGCCGGCGCTGATGTTAATTTTACCGATTTAACAGGACGCAGCGCCTTGCATTGGGCAACTGATAATAATAATCTGCAGATTGCAAAGCTTCTATTAGCAAAGAAAGCTGATCCCAATACTTACACCGGTGCAGGTCAGCCTGTTTTGGCTATGCCCTTTTTGCGCGAACAAAACGAAATGAAAGATTTGTTGTATAAAGCGGGCGCAAATCTCGAATTTGCGCAAGACTTTATTAATGCCAAAGTCTTGGGGCATCGCTTCGATTTGCAAGGAAGGGTGGATATTGTCAGCCCCGATAATACCTTTATTGAGGTTGAATTTGAGGGTTTTTATTCCGAGTTTACCTTGTCGCTTGTTTTGAAATCGTTATTGGACTTCCAAGTGAATTTTAGTGCAAAACATTTAAAAGGGCATTTTCACCGGATCAGCATGATTGCGGGTGTTTTACAAAATGCGATAGCGCTCATCAAATACCAACATTATTTGATTGATATTGTTAATTACAATGACGCTATTAATCAATTATTGGATTACTCCCCTTTGCTTTTACCGGTTGCTTATGATGGGCACGCGGTGAGTTTCATTAAATTTAGAAACTATCTTATCCGTTGTGACAGAGGCGCATTCGGCCGAGTACACGGTACGGTTATTGTCTATCGCATTGGCAAGCCTGAAAAGTTTAATAAGCCATTTATGAAAAACCTCTTATACAAACGGCAGAGCCGTCAATTCATCGATGAGGCGATGATTCAACTTCTCAATTTAACCCCTGTGGATGGCTTGGATTTAGCCGTACAATTATCCGGAAATTGTTCCTGGGCAAATGTCGAAGCAGTTATTCCTATTATGTTATATCTTAATCTATTAGAAGAAACACAGGCTCGATCACAAACGGCGGTGTATGATTGCAAAAAAGCCGCGATTGATTTTTTACAAGAATGGGAATTATGGGATCAACAACGGGCATTGCACTTTTGCATTGAAAGTTTTCATACGGCAACGCCCGCCAGGAAAGCCAGCAAAGCGGCTGTTTTGATGGCTATTTTATTTCAACAACAATTATATCGCGACACACAATGGCATCATTTCTGTGAACGTATTGCCAACATTATTACCCTGCCTCAATATGATTATATTTTGCGTTGCTATTTGGAAGTTTTTGAACGGGACAAAGTCAAACAGCCGATGCAGCCTCTCTTGAGCTTTTTGGATGATATAGGCATTCATTTTGATATTCAAAAACGATATTAAAAGCACTTGTTTCAGCGTATAAATCTTGTATAATACCGTCTGCGAAAACAAGGAGTCTTCAGTATGAAAGCATTACGGCCTATTGCATTAGCCTTCCTGTCTTTATTGTTTCTTAACGTTACGTTTGCAGAGCCTGACAATCTTGAAACTGTAAAACAAGAATTGATCGCTTATCACGACAGCGGAAAATACGCCGCTGAATTAGCCGATGTTGACGAAGATGCCAAAGCCTATTTAATGAAGCGCATCAATAAAAACAACCGCTTATCTACGCCGCAAAAATTAGCGGTCGTATTTGATATTGATGAGACTGTGTTAAGCAGTTATAGTGAAATGTTAAAATTACGTTTTGGGGGCGAATTTCATCAATTTATGGAATATATAGCCCAGGGCAATGAGCCGGTTATTCAACCTTCACTTGCTCTCTATAATTCTGCCAAAGCAAACGGTGTGACGGTTTTCTTTGTGACAGGCAGACCCGATTCTGCCAGATTACGCAATGCTACTGTTAAAAATTTAAAGGCAGCAGGATTTGCCAATTGGGATGGTTTATATTTAAAACCCACAGATTATAAAGACAGCAGCGCTATTCCTTATAAATCTGCTACTCGAAAAGAGATCGAAGCTAAAGGATACACGGTGGTTGAAAGTATCGGTGATCAGCGAAGCGATCTGGAAGGAGGGTATGCTGAAAAAGGTTTTAAGCTGCCCAATCCTTATTATTACATTGCCTAGGGGATTTTATATGCACGCGCTCGCCAACACAGCAACTTATTTTGTAACGAGTTTTAATCACAATATTCCCACATTATTGGTTATTTTGGCTATTTTATGGGGAGTCCAGCTGGTCAACAGTATTTCCGGGTATGCCTTGAATCAGCTGGGTATTTATCCGCGCCACTTAAAAGGGTTAATAGGCATTCTCTTTTCTCCTTTTTTACACGGAAGTTACGGGCATTTGTTCCTCAATTCGATACCTTTATTTATTTTAACTAATTTTGTGTTAATGGAAGGCTGGCCTGTCTTTATCAGTGTTACGGTTACCATCATGTTCATTGGCGGACTCTTAACATGGTTAATGGCACGTCTTGCTTACCATATAGGGGCAAGCGGGATCATCATGGGTTATTGGGGTTATTTGTTAGTCAATGCGTATTATCAGCAATCCATGTTGGCGATTGTATTAGCACTGGTTTGTTTGCTTTATTTTGGCAGTATGTGGTTGAATATTTTTCCCGATAAGTCCGCTTCTTCATGGGAAGGACATTTATTTGGTTTAATGGCAGGGGTCAGTGCGAGTTACGCAGCTCCTATTGTATTAGTACGTTTAGCTCAGCTTGTTTGGCTATAAGTGATCCAGAGGTAAGGCAGTTTTATCAACGACCGGATGTAGTACGAAGCTTGATTGCACAGTGTTCACGCCTTTAATGCACGTCAATTTTTTCAAGAGAAAAGTCTGGTAAGCATTGAGATCGGGCACAATAACTTTTAATAAATAATCGGCACTTTGGCCTGTTATCAAATAACATTGATTAACTTCAGACAATTTTTGAATACTTTTTTCAAACAAGGCCATGCTTTCAGTAGAATGATCAGCAATACCCACTAACACTAAAACCGTTAATTGTAAGCCTAATTTTTCAGCGGATAATAAAGCAACCTGCTTTTGGATGATGCCTGTTTCTTCCAATTGTTTAACACGGCGTAAACAAGGAGAAGGGGAAAGGGCTACTTTATCTGCCAATTCCTGGTTACTGATCCCCGCATTTTCTTGCAAGAGCGTGAGAATTTGTTTATCGATACGGTCCATGAGAAGCACCTTTTAAATAGCCTTGAGAGAAGATATTAGCATAATATGCTATTTTTATTCAAAAATAAACAATTTTTTATCAAAAAAAGTCTTTTTTAGGATAAATGCGCAATCGGCTGCCCAGCCGCTTTTGTTAAACTGCGCCTATCATTTTTAAACATTTTAATAAAGCGGGGTTAGTCCTATGCATTTCAAGCCATCCATCAGTACCTGGACAATATTAACATCGGCCATTGCCGGTATTATCGGATCAGGCTGGTTATTAGGTCCTTTGGCCTGTGCTCGTATAGCGGGGCCTGCTGCCATACTGTCCTGGATTTTAGGCGGGATTTTGATGAGTATCGTGGCAGCTTGTTTTGTCATGTTAGTGCGTGCAATGCCTATTACTGGCGGCACAGTGCGATTTTTTCAATTAAGTTACGGGCATTTTGCCGGATTTAGTTTTTCGTGGATAGCGTGGCTTGCCTGGGTTGCTGTATCTCCGATTGAAACCATGGCCTTGCTTCAATATAGTTCTAATTATATTCCAGGCTTGATGACAATCGGAGTCTCACCTGTATTGACACCGCTTGGGATGCTAGCGGCTATTGGCGTGATGAGTTTTATCACTGCCGTCAACAGCTATGGAATACGAGTTTATAATCGAATCAATACCCTGATTTTATTTTTTAAAGTTGCTATTCCTGTGATGACAGTTGGCTTACTATTTTCGAGTTCATTTCATCCCGGTAATTTGACGCACTTTGAAGGGTTTATGCCCTATGGGATCCAAAGTATTTTCTCAGCCTTACCCTTAGCCGGCGTGATTTATTCTTTTATTGGGTTTAATCCAGCCATTCAGTTAGCCGCTGAATTAAAAAATCCAAGGCGGGCGGTTCCGGTTGCCATCTTTGGCGCATTAGGATTTTGTATGGTTTTATACAGTCTCATACAGATTGCTTTTATTCTCGCGTTACCCGCACAAGCCTTAACCCATGGTTGGGCAGCTTTAAGCTTTGCAGGGGATAATGGCCCCTTTGTGGGTTTATTGGGGGGGCTTGGCTTCCTATGGTTTGTGAAAGCTTTATATGTTGATGCCGTCATTTCACCTTTTGGTACAGGGATGGTGCAAGCTATGTCAACCGGACGTTTAACGTATGCGATGGGGCAAAACGGGTATTTGCCGGATTTTTTACTGCGTGTTAATAAACATAATGCGCCCAAGCGGGCGATGTTATTTAATCTGGTCTTAAGTTTTGTCTTTTTCTTACCTTTTCCCAGCTGGCAGCACATGGTGGGTTTTCTGGTCTCATGTCTGGTTTTAGGCTATGTAGTGGGGCCTATGTCCTTGGCTATTTTAAGCCGTACTCATCGCGAAGCCTTTGAAAATATCCCGCAGTTTGGCTTGCAAGCTTTTTGTTTGCTGGCGTTTTATATTTGCAATCTTATACTTTTTTGGTCTGGATGGGATGTTATTTTTCAAATTGTAATACTGTTTATTATAGGTTATGTGATTTTAGCTGTTAAATTAATTTTTGAACGGGATAAAAAGTTCTTAGCTGACTTACATATTCTGCGCGGCAGCTGGGTGTTGGCTTATATTATTGGAATGGCATTCATGAGTTATTTCAGTAGTTTTGGCGGGAAAAATATCATCCCCTTTGGCGTTGATTTTGGCATGGTGGCGTTATTTAGCGTGATCATCTATAGTAGTGCGCGGTATCTTAGCACTTTCACTGCCTCAGGGAGGCTATATGATCAAAGTGATTCACGAACAAGCGATTCCGTGGAAATCTCAAATATCGGGTGAATTTTCTTACGAACGAAAATCCCTGACACAGCATTCCGATGGCAAAAAGTTGGGGATGAGTATTTTCAGGTTAAAACCTGGCAAAAAAGCTTTTCCTTTACATGCGCATTATGCCAATGAAGAAGCAACCTATGTTTTACAAGGTTGCGGTGAGGTAAGAGGGCTCGATACTAAACAGACCATCACTGCCGGTGATTATGTGGTATTTCCCACTGGCAGAGACAATGCTCATCAAATCATTAATAACAGTGATTAAGAATTAGTGTATCTTTGTTTTTCCACCTTGATTGAACCTGATGTGATGGAATATATAGATTCTAACAAAGTGGGTGTAAAAGTAGGTTCTGCTCCAGGCGAGGCTATGGCGCCCAAGGGTTACTATGTAATATTTCGAAAAG
>JAJNDI010000006.1 GCA_021156325.1 Gammaproteobacteria bacterium | reverse complement strand
ATTTTTATACCGTGACCGTTTATAATAAAGGCGCTGAAGTCATTCGCATGCTGCATACTTTTGTAGGTGAAGCAGGATTTCGTAAAGGCATGGATTCTTACTTTGAACGTCATGATGGACAAGCAGTCACGATTGAAGATTTTGTCAAAGCGATTGCAGAACTTAATGGTTTTGATTATCAGCCTTTCTTATTGTGGTATTCTCAATCTGGCACGCCGCAAGTAGATATTAAATCAGAATATCATAAACACACTAAACGCTATACTTTGCATTTTAGCCAAACTTGTCCCCCTACGCCGGGACAGCCTCTCAAAAACCCTTTTATGATTCCGGTTGCGATGGGGTTATTGGATAAAACCACCGGTCAAGAATTAACATCAACAGTACTTTCGCTCACTCAGGAAAAACAATCTTTTACCTTTGATAATATCAGCGCAGAAGTGGTACCTTCTTTGTTTAGAAACTTTTCAGCGCCAGTGAAAGTGAAATATGCCTATACCGATGAAGAATTATTACATATTTTACAACATGATTCAGATCTTTTTAATCGCTGGGATGCCTTACAGCAATTAGCTACCGAGCTTATCCTGGAATTAGCTGAAGATTATAAAGAAAATAAGCCTTTCTATTTAAATCAGGCCTTTGCCGAAGGTTTTCGTGGCTTATTAAATAATAAAACGTTAGAAAACCGTTTTCTGGTGGAATGTCTTGTTTTACCCTCCGAAAATTACTTGGCACAACAGGTAGCTATTGTGCATGTAGACGCTATCCATGCAGCCAGAGAATATGTTCGTGAAGCCTTGGCCAAGCATTGCTTTGAAACGTTGCTGGATTGTTACCAACGTCACGTAAAACCTACAAAGTATGTTTATTCTAAAGAAGCCGCTGCTGCTCGGGCGCTCAAAAATGAGTGTTTATGGTATCTTATGTCAACGGGTTCAGCTGATATAGTTCGCTATTGCGTCCAACAATTTAAATCGGCAGATAATATGACGGATCAAATCGCAGCCCTTGCTATTTTAGCTAATGAAGCCATCCCTGAAGCCGATGAAGCTTTATCTTCCTTTTATACAACATGGCGTGCAGATCATCTTGTTCTGGATAAATGGTTTTCAATTCAAGCTTACAGTAAACGCCCGCAAGCGATGGAGCGGGTGAAACAATTAATGAGGCTGCCTGAATATAATCCCAAAAACCCGAATCGTGTACGGGCATTAGTGGGTGCTTTTGCGATGGGCAATCCTGTACAATTTCATGCTTTGGATAATAGCGGATATGCTTTTTTAAGCGATCAAATTATTGTGCATCATCAAGCTAACCCTCAGTTGGCAGCTCGTTTATTAACGCCCTTGATACAATGGCGCCGTTTTGATGAAAAACGCCAGGCGTTGATGAAAGCGCAGTTGATGCGTTTGTCGGCTATACCCGATCTCTCGCGCGATGTTTTTGAGGTGGTTTCCAAAGCCCTGGCTTAATTATATTGCCATATATAGAAATTCAAATGAGCTGCAAAAAATGGCCATACTAAATAAGGGATAAGTAACAGTGCTAATTCAACATCGGGGCCCATAATTTTAAGCAGTCAGGTTTTATAGGGGAATTGTTGTGAAAACTATGAAAGTTGAGGAATTGAAAAAACATCTTGATAAGGATGAAGTGTTGCTTGTTGATGTCAGGGAGCCGGCTGAATATAAAACTGAATGTATTGAGGAGGCTTGCCTCATACCACTGGGGGAAATTTCGCTAGAGAAACTGCCCTCTAAACGCATGCCTATTGTGGTCCATTGCCGCTCGGGTAAAAGGAGCGTTGAGGCTTGCGCAAAACTGCTGGGAGAAGATCCTGCTCTTGAAATATATTCCCTTGAAGGGGGTATTCTGGCCTGGCAGCAAGCCGGCTTTAAGGTGAAAAAATTCCCTTCAAAGTGATTTGAATTTAAGCGACGAGTAAACGGGTGAGCAATGCGAAGACGCTATTTCACATCCCCTGATAATTTGGCCCTTCGCCGCCTTGGGGCGGAACCCAATTAATATTTTGAGTAATGTCTTTAATATCACATGCTTTGCAATAAATGCAATTGGCTGCATTGATCTGTAAGCGTGGATTGCCTTTTTCGTCTTGAATAATTTCATAAACCCCTGCCGGGCAATAGCGCGTTTCGGGAGAAGCATAGCGTTCATAGTTTATTTTAAGGGGGATTTTCTGATCGCCCAATACCAAATGGCAGGGTTGATTTTCACTGTGATTTAAATTGGCAAGATGAATAGAAGACAATTTATCGAACGTTAAGACACCATCGGGTGTGGGATACTCAATAGGCGTTACTTCTGAAACTGTTGATAAAGTAGTGTGATCTAATCGTTTGTTGTGAAAGGTCCAGGGCGCGCGGCCGCGCAATAAAACCATATCGATGAAGCCATATAACATGCCCCCTATCAATCCAAAATAAGCAAAAGCAGGGCGGATATTTCGTACACGTCGTAATTCAGTATAAACAGCGCTTTTAGTTAATAAATGGGCATAAGTACCCAAGAGAGAATCATTCTTGCCGGCTTTAAATTCCGCAAAAATAGCATTCGCAGCAGCAATCCCTGATTTGATAGCATTGTGTGATCCTTTAAGTCGCGGCACATTCATAAAACCTGCGCTGCAGCCTACTAATAATCCCCCAGGGAAAGCACAGCGTGGAATCGATTGTAAGCCGCCTTCTGTGATAACGCGCGCGCCATAAGCTATACGATCTGCGCCCATTAACAATGGTTTTATAGCAGGATGGGTTTTAAATCGTTGAAATTCACAAAAAGGATCTAAGTAGGGATTTTTATAATCAAGGCCCACTGCAAAACCGATCGCTATTTTTGCTCTATTGTCTTCTTGATAATGATAAAGAAACGATCCGCCGTAAGTGCTATTATTCAAAGGCCATCCTACACTGTGCATGACCAATCCTGGCTGATGTTGTGTCGCAGGTACTTCCCAGATTTCTTTAAAGCCAAGGGCATAGGTTTGTGGATCAGAGCCTTCATCTAAGTTAAAAGATTGAATGACTTGTTTTGCAAGCGATCCGCGAGCCCCTTCAGCAATGACCGTATAGCTTGCCTTTAACTTAACCCCTCCTTGAAATTGGGCAGTGGGCTTGCCTTCTTTATCGCGCCCCATCTCGCCTGTGGCCACGCCGCAAACACGCTGATGGTGATCGAATAATAATTCCGTTGCTGCGAACCCTGAAAAAATCTGTACCCCTAAATTTTGTGCATAATTCGCAAGCCATTGGCAAATTTTACCCAAGCTTGCAATGTAACAGCCCTCGTTTCGCATGAGGGAAGGGAGGGGTAAGGAATAAGCTTTGTTGGAAGATAAGTAGCAAAAACGATCACGTGTAACGGCAGTTTCAAGAGGAATGCCTTGGGTTTTCCACTCAGGGATGAGTTCCTCTAAACCGCTTGGATCAATAACGGCTCCTGAAAGAATATGCGCGCCTATCATAGCGCCTTTCTCAAGGACAGCAATGCGGGGACTCAGTTTCGCTTCCTCACAGCGTTTGGCCAGATGAATAGCCGTGGCAAGCCCGGCAGGACCGGCTCCCACGATGATCACATCGAATTCCAGTATTTCCTGTTGCATCGCTATCCTTAATTAAGAACGAGTATATAAAATGAGCGTATTTTTGTAAAATAAACACCTCATCTTGACCAACTATAGCATTCCGGTCAAGATTTGGGGCATCCAAATGAATGAAGTGGAGGGATCCTGTTGAAGATCCTTGTCCCCCTAAAACGCGTTATCGATTACCATGTCAGGATCAAAGTGAAAGCCGACGGATCGGGTATCGACACCAATCAGGTCAAGATGTCCATCAATCCGTTTGATGAAATTGCTATAGAAGCGGCCGTACAATTAAAAGAACAAGGCATTGCTCATTCCATCGTTTTAGTCAGCATCGGGGAAGATGCTTGCCAAGAGAGTTTACGTGCGGGTTTGGCATTAGGCGCTGATTGCGCAATCCACATTAAAACCAATAGTCCTTTATCGCCTTTTGTGGTGGCAAGCCTTTTAAAAGAAGTCGTTGAACGAGAAAAGCCAGATTGCGTGATCGCCGGTAAACAAGCTATTGATGGAGATCATAATCAGGTAGGACAAATGCTCGCAGGTTTATTGAATTGGCCGCAAGCCACTTTTGCTTCAGCCATTCTTGTCAAACAAAACAATCCTCGTGTTTTTGAAGTAACGCGAGAAGTAGATGGCGGCTCAACGACCATAGAAATAGATTTGCCAGCCGTTATTACCACAGATTTGCGCTTAAATATTCCCCGTTATGCCACACTGCCTGAGCTAATGAAAGCTAAACACAAACCTTTAACCGTTTTGATGCCCGATGAATTTTCTGTAAAAATAACCCCTCATATTGAACGACTTTCGGTGCGGACACCGGCAGCGCGAAAAAAAGGGGTTAGACTTAAAACAGTAGCTGAATTAGTGGATGTTTTAAAGCATACAGAAGGGCTCCTCTAATGTCAGTATTGTTATTAGCAGAACATAACAATCAACACTTATCAACCTCGATGGAAAATTGTCTTGGCGCTGCTCAACAAATCACGAATACCGTGGATATTCTGGTAGCAGGTTATCAATGTGGCGCTGTTGCAAAAGAAGCCAGCGAATTGCCGGTGCGCCAAGTATTAGTGGCTGATAATCTTTGCTATGAATACGGCTTTGCAGAAAATACGGCGCCTTTGATAGCAACATTAGCAAAACCCTATTCACATATCATGGCACCCGCCTCAACTTTTGGTAAAGATATCATTCCCCGCTTGGGGGCTTTATTAGGGGTGGGGGTTTTATCGGATGTTATCACTATTCTCGATGAACGTACGATTGAACGTCCGATTTATGCCGGGAATGCCATCGAAACGGTGAAAAGTCACGATCCTATCATTCTGATGACTATTCGCCCAACCGCATTCCAATCTGCTTGCAAAAGCACTCAACCCGCAGAGATCATCCCTATCGATACTGTTATTGAAGCCAGTGGAGTTCATTTTTGCAGCCATAGTGCAACCACTTCCAAAAGGCCGGAATTAAGCAGTGCGCAGGTAGTTGTTTGCGGCGGCCGGGGTTTAAAAAGTAAAGAACAGTTTGCGTTGGCCTTCGAATTAGCGGATAGTCTCGGTGCAGCTTTAGGGGCAACGCGGGCTGCTGTTGATGCGGGTTTTGTGCCCAATGATTATCAAGTGGGGCAAACCGGTAAGATCATTGCGCCGCAATTATATATTGGCATTGGTATTTCAGGCGCTATACAGCATATTGCCGGTATTAAAGACAGTAAAATTATTATTGCTATCAATCATGATGAAAACGCGCCTATTTTTGATGTGGCTGATTATGGTTTGCTGGCGGATTTATTTACGGCTGTGCCAGAATTAATACAGTTGTTAAGAGATAAAGGAGAAAAATCGTGTTAATTGGTGTACCTAAAGAGATCAAAACATTAGAAAACCGTGTCGGTTTAGTAACAGCGAGTGTCCGTGAATTAGTACATGACGGACACAAAGTGTTGGTAGAAACCAAAGCCGGTGAAGGGATTGGGATAGATGATAATAAATACCGCGAAGCGGGTGCTGAGATAGTAAAGCAGGCAGAAGACATTTTTGAACGGGCAGAGATGATCGTTAAAGTCAAAGAACCGCAGCCGCATGAATGTAAATTATTACAAAAAGATCAAGTCTTGTTTACCTATTTACATTTAGCGCCAGATCCAAAACAAGCCGCATTATTACAAGCGTCGGGAGCGATTGCAATTGCTTATGAAACCGTAACGGCAAACGATGGTTCTTTACCTTTGCTATCGCCTATGAGTGAAGTGGCTGGCCGTTTGGCTATTCAGGCGGGTTCTCATTATCTTGAAAAACCCAATGGCGGTTTAGGAGTCTTATTGGGCGGTGTTCCCGGCGTTCCTTCAGCTAATGTGGTTGTGATTGGCGGCGGCGTGGTCGGAACCAATGCAGTGCGTATGGCCATGGGGCAGGAGGCGCACGTCACCGTCATTGATAAATCCTTGAAACGATTAAAAGAATTAGATCTGCAATTTGGCTCAAAACTCAATACCCTTTATGCTACACAAGAGTCTATCGAAGAATATGTCTTAAAAGCGGATTTAATCATTGGAGCGGTTTTGATCCCAGGCGGTGCTGCACCTCAATTGATCACCCGTAAGATGATTTCACGGATGCGCCCCGGCGTAGTGTTGGTGGATGTGGCTATCGATCAAGGCGGTTGTTTTGAAACCAGTAAAGCAACTACGCATGCTGATCCTGTCTATACTATAGATGGCGTTATCCATTATTGTGTGGCGAATATGCCAGGCGCTGTGCCGCGTACGTCAACGTTTGCGTTAAATAATGCCACGTTGCCGTTTGTATTGGCGTTAGCCAATAAAGGGTACAAAAAAGCGTTATTAGATGATAAACATTTACTGAATGGACTAAATGTTTATAAAGGCAAGATAACGCATGAAGCCGTGGCCAGCGCTTTGACTCAACCGTTTGTCTCGCCGATAGAGGCATTAATGCAGTAAAAGAAGGAATAACCCTTATGACCACTTGTTTTATCGAAGCAACGGATCGCTTAAGCATTCCGTTGGTCTTAGTCAGCAAAGACAATTTGGATGCCTGGTTTGAAACACAGCCCGCATCCGTGTCTCAGTGGCTAAAGACAAGCGATTTTAAAGCAAAGCCTTATACCTATTGTTTGATCCCGGATGAAGCAGGACACATCAAGATGGTAGTGATTGGGATTAAACACGCTGAGGATCCCTGGGGCTTGGGTTTTTGTGCAGCCAAATTACCTGCAGGTGTTTATCATATTGCGGAAATCTTTGGCGAGAGTCTCAGTGCCAAACATAAACAACGTTTAAGCTTAAGCTGGATCTTAGGCGCTTATCATTTTGATGTTTATCGTGAAAAAAAAGAAAGACACTTAGCGACCTTATTAGTGCCAAAAGAAGTTGACATGGCAGCGCTTGAAGCGATGCAAGCCAGTTATACGCTGGTGCGGGATCTGATTAATTTACCCGCAGAAGATGCCAATCCCGCTGAACTTGCCAAACGATCTTTAAATATAGCCAAAGAATTTAAAGCAAGCAGCGCTCATGAAATCACAGGCGATACGTTACTTAAAAAGAACTTGGGCGCGATACATGCGGTGGGGCGCGCCAGCATTCATGCGCCGCGTTTGGTGGAATTTATGTGGGGAGAAGTGAGCCATCCGCGCCTGGTATTGGTCGGCAAAGGGGTTTCTTTTGACAGTGGCGGCCTTGATCTTAAAACAGCGAGCGGCATGGCGCTCATGAAAAAAGACATGGGGGGGGCCGCGCTCGCATTGGGATTAGCAAGGCTTATCATGCATCATCGCTTGCCGGTGCATTTACACGTCTTGTTGCCGCTTGTTGAAAATGCCGTGAGCAATAACAGCTATCGCCCCGGGGATGTTATCAAAATGCACAAGGGCTTAACCGTTGAAGTGAGCAATACAGATGCGGAAGGACGTTTGATTTTGGCCGATGCATTATCGTATGCGCACGGGCAAGGCAAAGCGGATTTAATAATGGATTTTGCCACGTTAACCGGGGCTGCGCGAGTAGCGGTGGGAACTGAAGTCCCCGCTTTTTTTACGCCTGATGAAAGCATTGCTTCTCAATTAATGGCAGCATCTGAATCCACTCAGGAAATGCTCTGGCGTTTGCCTTTATATGAAGGGTATGAAAATTATTTGGAAAGCCCCATTGCCGATCTGAAAAATGCCTCTAGCGAATCGTATGCCGGCGCTATTACGGCAGCGTTATTCTTACAGCATTTTGTTTCACCGGATACACCATGGCTTCATATCGATTTCATGGGCTGGAATGTACGGACACGCCCCGGCAGGCCGGAAGGCGGTGAAGCGCAAGGCTTACAAGCGTTGTTTCATTTTGTGTCCGAGCGTTATGCGGGCTAAGTACTATTTTTTATACATCTTTGCACAGGAATGCAGCAGTATTAAACCAGCACCGCTACCAAGTATGGTGTGAGTGTGGGATAATAAAAAAATAATCGCTGAGAAATCAGCAACCCCTGCCAGATCATACTATTATTCACCAAACAGAGAGGATATCGTGATGGATGAGAACAAAAAAAAGGCGCTTGGTGCCGCTTTAAGTCAAATTGAACGTCAATTTGGTAAAGGATCGGTCATGCGCTTGGGCGATGAAGCGATTGTGAGAGATATTTCAGCCATTTCCACGGGTTCATTGGGTTTAGATGTGGCCTTGGGGATTGGCGGCCTGCCGCGCGGTCGTGTGGTTGAAATCTACGGCCCTGAATCTTCAGGTAAAACGACTTTAACGTTGCAAGTGATTGCGCAAGTGCAGCGTCTGGGCGGCACAGCAGCCTTTATTGATGCAGAGCATGCGTTAGATCCTGCTTATGCTGAAAAACTCGGTGTCAAAGTGGCTGATCTCTTAGTCTCCCAGCCCGACACAGGGGAACAAGCCTTGGAAATTACCGATATGTTGGTTCGTTCAAGCGCTGTTGATGTCGTTGTAATTGACTCTGTCGCCGCTTTAACGCCTAAGGCTGAAATTGAAGGTGAAATGGGCGACACCCATGTCGGTTTGCAAGCGCGTTTAATGTCACAAGCGCTTCGTAAATTAACCGCTAACATTAAAAGATCAAATACTTTGGTGATTTTCATCAACCAAATTCGCATGAAGATAGGTGTGATGTTTGGCAGCCCTGAAACCACGACCGGTGGTAATGCGTTGAAGTTTTATGCTTCAGTTCGCTTAGACATTCGCCGCATTGGCGCTGTCAAGAAAGGGGATGAAATTTTAGGGAATGAAACCCGAGTCAAAGTGGTTAAAAACAAAGTGGCTCCGCCTTTTAAAGAAGCGGTCTTTGATATTTTATATGGTGAAGGGACTTCCAGAGAAGGTGAGATCATCGATATGGGTTCCAATTTGGAGATCATCGAAAAATCGGGTGCCTGGTATAGCTATAATGGCAACCGCATCGGTCAGGGTAAAGACAATGTCCGGCAGTTTTTGAAAGACAATCCGGCAATAGCGGCTGAAATTGAAGCAAAGATCCGCGCTCAATTGTTGGTAAAACCCAAAGCACAGGCAGACGCCATGGTTGAGGCCGAAGAAATGGCAGCTGTAGGCGAAGACGGATAAAGTTTTATAAAGATCAAAGATAAAGAGGCTGCTTCTAAGTTTTGGTATTGTAGAATGCAGAAGTCCCTCGGGGTCCTGTCACGGTGATAGGGTGTCCCAAAGCTTCGCTTTGGGAGTCCTCCCCATTCACCGTGCCACCCTCGGGAAAATCCTATTATGACAAGAGAGCCTATTCTCGTAATATAAGCGTAGATGATAGAGGTTTTGATGACTAAAGCTGTCACAGCAGAGGCCTATCAACGTGCCATGCGGTTTTTAGTCTTACGAGAACACAGCGGTTTAGAACTGTCGCGTAAATTAACGCAGATTGGATTTTCCAAAGAAATAATTGAGACTGTTTTACAGCGATTGATTTCGGAAGGCTACCAATCCGACAAGCGTTATGCTGAAGCTTATCTTAAATCGCGCTCTGATCGCGGCTATGGGCCATTAGCCATTGCGCGGGATTTAAAAGAACGTGGAGTCGATCAGACGATAATTGAATCGATTGTGGTAATTGATGAACTTCATTGGCAAGAGCAAGCAGGGCGTGTTAGATCAAAAAAATTCGGCGGTAATTTACCTTCTACTCTGCCTGAAAAAGCTAAACAATATCGTTTTTTACAATATCGCGGCTTTACCGAACAGCAGATCGCTATAACAATGAAAAAATTGGCTAAAGCATGAGGATGTCTGTTATTTAAATACCCCGAGGGGTGGCACGGAAGGGGGAGGGCTCCCGCGGCAAAGCCGCGGGACACCCCATCCTCGTGACAGGACCCCGAGGGACTTTTGCATCCCACCGTATCAAACTTAAGTCAGCGCTTGATATAAAAAGAAAGAAAAAAGCAGGCATTTACCTATACCCCCCATTATCGCTACAATAAGCCATTCTTATCGACCTTAGGAAGCTTTAACCATGCCCCGCCGTTATACCAGCGCTCAATTACGAGAAGCCTTTCTGGATTATTTTGCCAAAAATGGCCATAAAGTGGTGCCATCGAGCTCTTTAGTACCCGCTGACGATCCGACTCTTTTGTTTACCAATGCTGGCATGGTGCAATTCAAAAAAACCTTTTTGGGGGAAGAGTCGCGCGATTACCAACGAGCAGCAAGTTCACAAGCCTGTGTCAGAGCCGGTGGAAAACATAACGATCTGGAAAATGTAGGCTATACCGCAAGACATCACACTTTCTTTGAAATGCTCGGCAATTTCAGCTTTGGAGATTATTTCAAACGTGAAGCGATTCAATACTGCTGGGAATTTTTAACCACGATTTTGCAGTTGCCTCCTGAGAAACTGTGGGTAACCGTTTATAAAGATGATCAGGAAGCCGCTCATATTTGGTTAAAAGAAATCAACATTGATCCCGCACGTTTTTCCCGCTGCGATGAAAAAGATAATTTCTGGGCAATGGGCGACACTGGACCTTGCGGGCCTTGTACAGAAGTGTTTTATGATCATGGTGAAAACATTCCAGGCGGGCCTCCCGGCAGTCCCGAAGCAGACGGCGATCGGTATATTGAAATCTGGAATGTAGTATTCATGCAATATAATCGGGATACCCAGGGACAATTAACCCCTTTACCCAAGCCCTCTGTCGATACCGGCATGGGGTTGGAACGTATTGCTGCCGTGATGCAAGGTGTTCACAATAATTATGAAATCGATTTATTCCAAGGGCTCATCAAAGCCATTGCCGCATTAAGCCAGCAAACAGCGCCTTCTTTAACATCGATGCGGGTGATCGCCGATCATATCCGCTCTTGCAGTTTCCTTATTAGCGATGGTGTATTGCCGGCTAATGAAGGCAGAGGGTATGTATTGCGCCGTATTATTCGACGTGCTATTCGCCATGGCAGTCATCTTGGTTTAACAGAGCCTTTTTTTCATCGTTTGGTTAAACCCTTGGTAACAGAAATGGGCAGCTCTTATCCTCGATTAAAAGAACAAGAAGCTTATATTCGTCAAGTCTTATTAGAAGAAGAAGAACAATTTGCAAAAACACTCGCACAAGGTTTAAAAGTCTTTGAACAAGCGGTTGCGCAATTGTCTGGCACTGACATCCCAGGCGAGATTGTTTTTCGTCTGTTTGATACTTATGGGTTTCCAGCCGATTTAACAGCTGATATTGCGCGCGAGCGTCATTTAACCGTTGATATGAGAGGCTTTGAAAAAGCCATGGCAAAACAGCGCTCTCAATCACAGGCTGCAAGTCAATTTGGTGCAGATTATACCAAGCAAATTAAAACGGATATAAAGAGTTGCTTTACCGGTTATGAAGAATCACAAAGTAATGCAGTAGTGTTAGCCTTATTTTGCGAGGAAAAGGCTGTGAATACGTTAAAAGCGGGTGAAAACGGCATCGTAATTCTCGATAAAACCCCTTTTTATGCCGAATCCGGCGGCCAGATAGGTGACAGAGGCATATTGAAAAACAAAACCGCTTGTTTTGAAGTAAGCGATACTCAAAAGCAGCAGGAAGCCGTTTGTCATCGAGGCGTATTAACCTCAGGATCTTTAAAGATAGGCGATAAAGTCACTGCAATAATTGATGAGAAACACCGGGCAGCTATTCGTCCAAACCATTCTGCTACCCATTTACTGCACGCCGCTTTACGTCAAACATTGGGTTCGCAGGTGCAGCAGAAAGGCTCGCTCGTGGACGCGCTTCGCTTGCGTTTTGATTTTGCCTATTCAAAACCGTTAAGCAAAGAAGAACTGGCTACCATTGAACGATTGGTGAATGCAAAAATTCGCGAGAATTTTCCCGTTACAACTGATCTGATGTCACAAGAAGCCGCTGTCAAAACCGGGGCAATGGCTTTGTTTGGAGAAAAATACACAGAAAAAGTACGTGTTTTAAGTATGGGAGATTTTTCTAAAGAATTATGCGGTGGAACCCATGTCGCTTATACCGGTGAAATCGGTTTATTTAAAATTATCAGTGAAAGCGCTGTGGCTGCCGGTATTCGCCGTATCGAAGCGGTTACGGCTGAAGGTGCCTTTGAATGGGTTTTAAAAAATATGGCTATTCTTGAAAATACAGCGCACAATGTAAAAGCCTCTATTGAGGAGTGTGACAAGCGCGTTGCACAACTTGTCGAAGAATTACGTGAAAAAGAAAAACAAGTAAAACAATTATCCCAAAAATTGGCAGGGCAGCAGAGCGGTGATCTGGCTAATGAGGCAGTTAAAATCGGTAAAAGCTATCTTCTTATTAAAACGTTAACAGAGAATGTTCCCTCTGATTTGCCTCATTTTATGGATGAACTCAAGCAGCGTTTGCAATCAGCTGTGGTATTATTGGCAGTGGTTGAAAAACATCAAGTACGCTTGTTTGCCGGCGTGACCAAGGATTTAAGCCATCATATTAATGCAGGTCATCTCATCAAGCGTCTGGTAGAAGAACTTCACGGTAAAGGCGGCGGCCGTGCTGACTTTGCTCAAGGTGCTAGCACGCAAGTGATATTACTGCCAAAGGCTTTATTCTCTATTGAAACTCAGCTTAAAGCGGCATTGGAGCCATTATGAGTTTAATCGTGCAGAAATACGGCGGCACTTCGATGGCTGATCCCCGCTGCATTGCCATGGTGGCAGAACGCGTGAAACGGGCAAAAGAAGAGGGACATGATGTCGTTGTTGTTGTTTCTGCTATGGCCGGTGAAACCGACCGATTATTATCACTCGCTCACGCTTTAAATGATAATCCAAAGCCTCGGGAATATTCCGCATTGCTTGCAACTGGTGAACAGGCAAGCACCGCGTTATTGTGTATTGCATTGGATAAACTGGATTATCAAGCGCGTTCATTTACCGGTTTGCAGGCGGGCATTCAAACGACTTCTGAACACAAAAAAGCCCGCATTGCCGATATCAATACAAAAGCCTTAAGAGCGAGTTTGGCTAAGGGGGAAATTCCCGTTGTAGCAGGCTTTCAAGGCGTCAATACCGAAGGGGACGTCACCACGTTGGGCAGGGGGGGGTCGGACACTACGGCGGTTGCTGTGGCTGCTGCACTGCAAGCCGATGAATGCCAGATTTATACCGATGTCGATGGGGTTTATACAGCCGACCCCCGCATAGAACCCCAGGCTAGACGGCTTGCCAAGGTGACTTTTGAAGAAATGTTGGAGCTCGCGAGTCTGGGCGCCAAAGTCCTGCAAACGCGATCAGTAGAATTGATAGGCAAATATAGGGTACCATTGCGCGTACTGTCGACCTTTAGCGAAGGTGGGGGTACCTTGGTTACATTTGAGGACGACACAATGGAACAGCCCCTTGTCTCAGGTATTGCGTATAATCGCAATGAGGCGAAGCTTACTGTTTTAGGGGTGCCGGATGTGCCAGGCGTTGCTTCGCAGATCATCTCTTCGGTGAGCACTGCTGGAATCGATGTGGATATCATTGTGCAAAACATTGCATACAATGGGGTAACTGATTTCAGCTTTACGGTTCATCGGGATGATTATCAGCGGGCATTGGCCATTCTAGGAGAAACGGCTGAAAGATTAGGCGCAAGGGTAGTGCTGGGTGATAATAAAATTGGTAAATTATCACTGGTAGGGGTTGGGATGCGCTCTCACGCAGGGGTAGCCAACACCATGTTTGCCACATTGGGTGAAGAAGGCGTTAATATTCAGATGATTACCACCTCGGAGATCAAAATCTCAGTGGTGATCGAAGAACGTGAGATTGATCGCTCGGTTCGCGCGCTTCACAAAGCCTTTAAGCTGGATTGTGAGCCTGTGGTAGAAATGGATCCTTATAGAGAAAAAGAAAGAACGTTATAACAAACATATACTAAGTAGACTATTCCCGATAGGGTGGGAACTTATAAACAGAATAACACTCTAATGGGTAGGAAAAGGATTAAAGGAGAGCATTATGCTTATTTTGACACGCCGTGTCGGCGAGACACTGATTATTGGTGATGATGTCAGCGTGACCGTATTGGGAGTAAAAGGCAACCAAGTTAGAATTGGTGTCAACGCGCCCAAATCGGTTTCGGTACATCGCGAAGAAATTTATCAACGGATCCAGCAAGAAAAACAACAAGGTATTGCGGGATCTTCTCATTCATCCGATGAAGAGATGGACAATTAGTTCTTAAGAATAGTCCATTTGCTTATTTTCCTAAACGCCCGTTATCACGGGCGTTTTTTATGTTTTTGAAAGAATGCTTAAAATTGACTTAATTTAGATTTATTTTGCCACAAGACTTCTTTGCCGCCATCTTTACGTGCCAACAGCCGCGCCATGACAAACAACAAATCAGATAAGCGGTTGATATAAGCTAACGTGTTCGCATTGATATTATCCCGTTGATGCAAGCTGATAATTCGCCGCTCTGCGCGTCTGCAAATAGTCCGTGCCAAATGGCAGAAGCTGGCGGCTGGATTACCACCGGGTAAAATAAATTCTTGCAAATAAGGCAGATCAGCATTTAAGATTTCTAGCCATTTTTCCAGGCGTTCTGTATCTTTTGCTGTAATTGAAATATTCTTTGGAATACACAATTCACCGCCTACGTTAAATAAATCATGCTGAATGTGGAGTAAATATTCTGACAGCGTTGTTTCGACACCTTCAGTAGACAAGAGCATTCCAATCGCAGAATTGAGTTCATCTACAGTGCCAATAGCTTCTATACGAAGATCATCTTTAGCAATACGAGAACCATCACCTAAACCCGTGGTACCTTCATCGCCCGTTTTGGTGACTATTTTAGAAAGCCTGTGTCCCATATTATCTTCCTTTTATTTTTCATTTACTTGAATGACTTCACAAAGCAAAGTGCCTTCTGCAAGTCTTGCACGTACTGTTGAACTGATATAACGATCTTCTGCTTTTTTAATAACGTTACCTTCGCTGTCTTCTACAATAGCATAACCCCGCGATAACGTAGCAAGAGGGCTCACTTTATTCAGCAAAATGCTGATATTTTCCAGGCGTTGCTGCTTTGCTTTTACATAACGCTCCTGCGATTGCTGTAATCGCAGAGACAAAGCATCGATGCGCTGGGTGTATTCCCGCAATTGTTGAGCCGGATGGCGCAGCCGTTTTCTTAAATGCACACACGTTGAGGCGGCTTGTTTCAAGTGCTGCTGCAGGGTTTGGATCAAACGCTGCTTTAATTGGCGAGTGTAACTAAGCCATTCGGCTTTGTTAGGGCTAATTAATTCTGCAGCTGCAGAAGGGGTGGCTGCGCGTTTGTCAGCGACAAAATCGGCGATGGTAAAATCAATTTCGTGGCCTACTGCACTGACAATCGGAATGTGACTGTTAAAAATGGCGTGAGCGAGTTTTTCATTATTAAAACACCAGAGATCTTCTATTGAACCGCCGCCGCGGGTAAGGATCAATACATCGCATTCATTACGGCGATTCGCAGCGAGAATCGCTTCAATTAATTGTTCGGCTGCGCCTTCGCCCTGGACTTGACTCGGATAAACAATAACAGGAAGGCTTGGAAAACGTCTCTCGAGTACGCTTAAAATATCATGCAATGCAGCCCCCGTAGCAGAGGTAATAATACCGGCACAACGGGGAAAACGCGGTAAAGGTTTTTTATGGGATTCTTCGAATAATCCTTCTTTGTGCAAACGCTTTTTTAAGGCTTCAAAAGCACGAAGAAGCGCACCGTTGCCCGCTTCTTCGATTTCTTCTACAATCAATTGATAATCGCCGCGGCCTTCATAAAGGCTTATCTTGGCTTTGACAATGACCTGCATTCCGTTTTCAGGCGTTAATCCCAAACGGGCATTACGGTTGCGAAACATGGCGCAGCGTACTTGGGCGGCAGCATCTTTTAAACTGAAATACCAATGTCCCGAACTCGGACAGACAAAATTAGAGATTTCACCTGTGATCCAGAGTGGCGGAAAGGTTTCTTCCAGCAAAAAGCGGACTTGCTGATTGAGTTCAGCTACGCTCAAAATCTCGCGATCATCGGTCTTATATAAAGTGTTTTCCTGCATTGGCAGATGATACCACAGGATAAAGCCAGCCCCTACAGCTTGCAGGCTAAGGGTTCTAGGGTTAGAATATGGCGTTAAATCTTAAGACTCAGGTTTAACGAGGATCTTCGCATGACATTGCCTATGACCGATGCACTCACCTTTGATGATGTCTTATTAGTGCCGGCTTATTCAGCCGTCTTGCCCAAAGAGACTACACTATCAACCCAATTGACCCGTGAAATCCGGTTAAATATGCCGTTGCTTTCCGCTGCGATGGATACGGTAACAGAATCCAAGCTCGCTATTGCGCTGGCAGAAGAAGGCGGTCTTGGAATCATTCACAAAAATATCCCGCCAGCAGCCCAGGCCCGTGAAGTCCATCGAGTGAAAAAATTTGAAAATGGCGTAGTAAATGACCCTATCACGGTAAGCCCCAATACGACTGTTGCTGAATTACTGCAATTAACGAGGATTCACCATATTTCAGGAATGCCCGTGGTAGAAGGGGAAAATTTAGTCGGGATTGTCACTCATCGTGATATCCGTTTTGAAACGAATTTGGGACGGCCTGTTTCCACTGTGATGACCCCCAAAGCACGTTTGGTTACAGTGAAAGAAGGAGCAAGCCGCGAGGAAGTCATCAGCCTTTTGCAAAAAAACCGTATTGAGAAGATCTTGATTGTGAATGATCATTTTCAATTGCGAGGATTAATTACGGTAAAAGACATTCAGCGGGCAGAACAAAAACCTTATGCGTGTAAAGATGAGCATGAACGATTGCGGGTAGGGGCTGCTATTGGTACCGGTGAAGAAGGTAAAGAACGCGCGGCTTTATTAGTGGAAGCGGGTGTCGATGTGGTGGTAGTAGATACCGCACACGGCCATTCGCAAAAGGTTTTAGATCAAGTCACCTGGGTTAAAAAACAATTTCCGCAAGTTCAGGTAATAGGCGGTAATATCGCAACCGCTGACGCCGCATTAGCCTTGGTCAAAGCCGGTGCTGATGCCGTTAAAGTCGGTATTGGGCCAGGGTCTATTTGTACCACGCGGATTGTAACAGGTGTCGGTGTGCCGCAGATCACGGCTATTGCCGAAGTAGCAAGCGTCCTGGATAAAAAAGGCATTCCCTTAATTGCCGATGGCGGCATCCGTTATTCAGGCGATATCTGTAAAGCGTTAGCAGTGGGCGCAAATGTTGTCATGATAGGCGGTTTGTTTGCAGGTACCGATGAAGCTCCAGGAGAAGTTATCTTATATCAGGGACGTTCCTATAAATCCTATCGCGGAATGGGATCACTAGGCGCTATGGGTCAAGATTACGGCTCGAGTGATCGGTATTTTCAAGATCACAACAGCCATGAACTGCAAAAATTAGTGCCTGAAGGTATTGAAGGCCGTGTGCCTTACAAAGGCGCTTTATTAAATATCGTGCATCAGTTAATGGGCGGTTTGCGCTCTTGTATGGGTTATGTGGGCGCAAAAACGATAGAAGATTTACGTCATCATACCAAAGTGATCCGTATCACAGGCGCTGGAATGCGGGAAAGCCATGTGCACGATATTACTATTACCAAAGAAGCACCTAATTACCACTTTGATGATAAACAATAGAGGCAAGATATAATGGCTATTGATATTCACACAGACCGTATTTTAATTTTAGATTTTGGTTCCCAATATACTCAATTAATCGCTCGTTGTGTGCGCGAATTAGGGGTATATTCTGAAATTTATCCTTATGATATTGATCCCCATCAAATCAAAGCTTTTTCACCCAAAGGGATTATTCTTTCCGGTGGTCCTGAAACGGTACTTGATGAAAAAAACGCCCCACGAGCGCCTTTAATCGTATTTGAATTAGGCTGTCCTGTATTGGGCATTTGTTATGGCATGCAAACAATGGCAGCTCAATTGGGAGGCCGTGTCGCGCAAGCTCATCATCGTGAATTTGGTTATGCAAGGCTTGCTATACATGGACATTCTCCTTTATTAGAAGGTATTGCAGACAGTCAAAACGGGGCAGGAGAAGCTTCTTTAGATGTGTGGATGAGCCATAGTGATCATATTCTCACTTTACCGCCTGACTTTATCACAATAGCCAGCACCGAAAATACCCCTATTGCAGCGATGGCTTGTATTGAAAAAAAACTGTATGGCGTGCAATTTCATCCTGAAGTCACACATACCTTGCAAGGCAAAGCCATTTTATCGCGATTTATTCATGACATTTGCGGTTGTGCTTCCATGTGGACAGCAAGTCATATTATTAAGGAAGCCTTGATTCATATTTGTGAAAAAGTGGGATCTGATGAAGTGTTGCTGGGATTATCGGGCGGCGTCGATTCTTCTGTTGTGGCTGCACTCTTGCACCGTGCGATTGGTGATCAGTTAACGTGCGTTTTTGTCGATAACGGGTTGCTGCGAAAAGGTGAAGCAGATCAAGTTTTAAAAACCTTTGCAAGTCATATGCACATCAAAGTCATCCATGTTGATGCAGGGGATCGTTTTTATAAAGAGCTTGCGGGTATCTTTGATCCGGAAGAAAAACGGCGCATTATCGGCAAGATCTTTGTTCAAATCTTTGAAGAAGAAGCTAAAAAGTTAAAGAATGTAAAATGGTTAGCACAAGGCACTATTTATCCTGATGTGATTGAATCAGCGGGAGCCAAAACAGGCAAAGCCCACGTGATCAAAACACATCATAATGTGGGCGGCTTGCCAGAAACCCTTTCATTATCATTATTGGAACCTTTGCGGGAATTATTCAAAGATGAAGTACGTGTAATAGGGTTGGAATTAGGCTTGCCGCATGAAATGGTTTATCGTCATCCTTTTCCAGGCCCTGGTTTAGCCGTTCGGATCTTGGGTGAAGTGAAAGAAGTGTATGCTTCTATCTTACGCTTAGCCGATGCCATTTTTATCGAGGAATTACATCGATGGGATTTATACCACAAAGTAAGCCAGGCGTTTGCCGTGTTTTTACCGGTTAAATCAGTGGGTGTTGTCGGGGATGCAAGACAATATGAGCATGTGATTGCATTGCGTGCGGTAGAAACGATTGATTTTATGACAGCGCATTGGGCTGAATTGCCTTATGATTTTTTAAACCATGTGTCCAACCGCATTTTAAATGAAGTTAAAGGGATTTCACGAGTGACCTACGATATTTCAGGTAAACCGCCTGCAACCATTGAGTGGGAATAAACCGTGTGGTCCCAGAATGATATAGGCTGGATGCAGCGGGGATTAGAGCTCGCTCAAAAAGCAGAAGCCGCCGGTGAAGTGCCGGTCGGGGCGGTAATGGTTTATAACGGTGAATGTATAGGAGAAGGGTACAATTGTCCGATTAAAACCTGTGATCCAACTTCTCATGCTGAAATCAATGCGCTAAGAGAAGCCGGCGTTCAATTAAAAAATTATCGGTTGACTGGCAGCACCTTATATGTGACTTTGGAACCTTGTGCTATGTGTGTAACGGCTATGATCCATGCACGAGTTTCACGCCTTGTATTTGCAACACCTGATCCCAAAACAGGCGCTGTAATAAGTGCCATATCTTTATTGAATGCCAATTATCACAATCACCATATTCAAGTAGAACAGAGCTTATTAGCAGAGGAAGCCAGTCTTATGCTTAAAAATTTTTTCCAGAAACGACGAAAGGTGTGAATCCTATGCCGCGCAGCGGCACAAAAGATTTAACCGTCTTCTTTATCTTTATTAAGCAACCACTGCACCAATTGATAACACACCCATTCAGCTGCATAACGTGCTAACAAACGGTTTCTTATCGGGAAAGTTTTTTCAGCTGAATAAGATTGAGTGCCTCGTTTAAAGAGGATATTCACTTTTGTTTCAAGAACTGCAGGCGGTGTTTCATCGTTTTGAAAATTTTCCCAAAAAGCGTCTAATCCCTTGATTTGCAGCAGAGCAGCAGAAGGGTTTTGCTCGGATTTTTCTGTAAAACGAAGCAGAGAATAGGTTTGAGGACTCGCCAAGAGCGACTGTAATATTCCGCCGGTAGCTTCATCTTGAATTTGGATCAATTCTTGCTGCTGCAGCAGACAGGCTATGCAATATTGACTAGCGGTCTTAGGAACAGGCATCAAGCAATAGTTACTTAATGCGTTGGTAATTTTTTCATAAAGGGGTTTTGAAGAGGTTTTTTCATCAAACCACACTTTAAATTCAAGATAAGGATATTCCGCGCGATATCCTGTCCGACACTTATCAGTGGCGAGCAGCGCTTCCATTTCGGTGGCAATTTGTCCTTCAGAAACACCCAGCAAATACCATCTTAATATAGTATCAGTAGAGGGATTTAAGTATTGATGGTTTTTTAAAATTGCTAAAACGTGATCCCGCATGACGCCTAAACACTCTGCGGGCGGCCCCGGCAGCATAAAGATAATTTTATGTTGATGTTCTATCCAGCAGCTGTCAGCTGAGCCGCGGCGATTAGATAAAACCACAGCACTTTTTGGAAACAGGGCTTGTTGACGGTTATTGTCAGGAATATCCAAGCGTAAATATTGCTTAAAGCGTTCACATAAGCGCTGCCAGCTGTCTTCATTAAAAACCAATTCTTCTTTGACAAAACGCGCTAAAGCAAAGCGTGTACGATCATCGGTAGTGGGACCCAATCCACCAATCGAGATGATGACATCATGTTCTTTAGCCAAATATTCAAAGCCCTTTAATATAGCTTCTTCATCATCGGGCACTGTCAGCGTATGGCCAATCTTCCAGCCATTTTCTTTCAACAGCCGTGCTAACGCCGGTGTGTTGGTATTGACAATATCGCCATCACATACTTCATCGCCTGTTGCTAAAAACCCAATGCGGCTTGGTTTCATCTTCAAACCTCAAAAGGGGTATTTAATTTTTTGCGAACCGGCACGTTTTTAAGCCGTACATAGTTCGGCAAGCCGTTTTTATAAGGCGGATACGCTTCTCCTTTGACTAAGGGTTGTAAATAATCACGGCACGCCTTAGTGATCCCAAACCCATCACGTGAAATATAATGCCGCGGCATTTTATGCTCGACGTTGGCCACTTTTTCAAGCGGTGCATCGCCTATTTTCCAGCGATAAGGTTTATTGGAGGTACGGATAATAATGGGCATTACCGCATTTTTACCGGCTAAGGCGAATTCAACCGCTTTTTGACCCACTGCATAAGCTTGCTCGACATCCACTGTGGAAGCAATATGACCCGCAGAACGCTGCAGAAAGTCTGCAACTGCCCAATGATATTTATATCCCAATTGTTGTTTAATTTTAGCGGCCAAGAGAGGCGCCACGCCGCCTAATTGCGTATGTCCAAAGGCATCTTTAGTGCCTGAATCAGCGAGTAAAGCACCATTGGCATAACGCGTCCCTTCAGAAACAACAATGCTGCAAAACCCGTATCTTTCAACACTTAATTTGACTTTCGCACAAAAAGCGGTTTCATCAAAAGGAATTTCTGGAAATAAAATAATATGAGGGCTGTCGCCTGCTTTTTCTGCAGCTAATCCGCCGGCCGCGGCGATCCATCCCGCATGACGCCCCATGACTTCTAAAATAAATACTTTGGTGGAAGTTGCACACATCGAAGCCACATCCAGGCCGCATTCACGGATAGAGACAGCGACATATTTGGCAACTGATCCAAAACCGGGGCAATTATCGGTGAGGGCTAAGTCATTATCAACGGTTTTGGGGATCCCGATACACGTAATGGGATGCCCCATTTTCACACTTAATTGTGAGACTTTATAAGCGGTATCCTGGGAATCCCCGCCGCCATTATAGAAAAAATAACGGATATCATGCGCATTAAACACTTCAATCAAGCGTTCATATTGCGCACGGTTTTCGGTAAGGCTTTTTAATTTATAGCGGCAAGAACCAAAGGCCCCCGCTGGCGTATATTTAAGCGCAGCAATATTAGCAGCCGGCTCTTTGCTGGTGTCGATGAGATCTTCCTTCAAAGCACCGATAATACCATTGCGTCCCGCATAGACTTTGATTTTATGTTTGCGGGCGGTTTGAATGACCCCGCAGGCTGTAGCGTTGATAACTGCTGTAACCCCGCCGGATTGAGCATAAAACGCATTACCTTGTACTTTGGGCATGATAGTATCCTCTATTTTAAAAGCTGTTATCATTATAACGATCTGGTTTCAAAAAAGAGAGAGCAAAATCCTATGCGTGTTTTAATCCTCGGCGTCTGCGGTACTTTCATGGCGGGTATTGCTCTCTTGGCAAAACAAAAAGGCTTTGAAGTTGTAGGGTGTGATGAGAATGCCTATCCGCCGATGAGTACCCAGTTGATTGAACAGGGGATCGAAGTTTTAACCGGTTATGAACCGCATTATCTGGAGTGTAAACCGGATGCTATTGTGATTGGCAATGCGATGAAGCGGGGAAACCTGCTGGTTGAAGCCATTTTAAATCAAGGGCTGCGATATTATTCGGGTCCGCAATGGTTATCGGAATGGATTTTGGCTGATCGGATTGTGTTAGCTGTGGCAGGCACTCATGGCAAAACGACTACCAGCAGTATACTGGCCTGGATCCTGGAAGCAGCCGGTAAAAACCCCGGGTTTTTGATCGGGGGCCTTGTGAATAATTTTGGCATCTCGGCAAGGCTTGGCACTTCGCCTTTTTTTGTCGTAGAAGCCGATGAATATGATTCTGCCTTTTTTGATAAACGATCGAAGTTTATTCATTATCATCCCAACACGCTCATTTTAAATAATCTTGAATTTGATCATGCTGATATTTTTGAAGACTTAAATGCCATCAAACGACAATTTCACCATGTGGTGCGTACAGTACCAGGTAAGGGCTTAATCATTAGCAATGCTTCTGATAAACATTTAAAGAGCGTATTAGCAGAAGGCTGTTGGAGTGAACAAGAAACGTTTGGAACAACTGATGTGAAAGCAACGTGGCAAGCAAAACCATTGAAAGCAGATGGCAGTGAATTTACGGTAATGAAAGGGGGAGTGATACAAGGCAGTGTCCACTGGGGATTGTTAGGTCAACACAATATGGAAAATGCAATGGCTGCAATAGCGGCTGCTTGTCACGCAGGGGTTGCTGCCACTGACGCTGTCAAAGCACTTTGTGATTTTAAGGGTAATAAACGCCGTTTGGAGATCAAAGGGATTGTCAATAACGTGACAGTATATGATGATTTTGCTCATCATCCTACTGCCATTGCAAGCACATTACAGGGTTTGCGCGCGCATGTCGGTAAAGCCCGAATCATTGCTGTCTTGGAATTTGGATCGTACACCATGCGAAACGGCGTTCATGGAGATGCTTTTGTTCCGGCATTAAGAGAAGCTGATAAGGCACTCCTCATTAACCGAAGTGATGCCAAGGGGGATCTGAATACCACGGCTTCAATAGACAGTGAGCGTTTGCAAGTATTGCATTCCGAAGAGGAAGTGATTCGTGAAGTGAACAAAACCGTTAAACCGGGAGATCATTTGATAGTGATGTCCAACACGGGATTTTCCAATATTATCCCTCGTTTATTACAAGCGATAGAAAGTTACACGGTAAAAGTATAATTTCATTTCAGGGTTGTTCTTGCACCACACCAAACCGTTATTTTTTCAACACCATTTTCTCTTAATATTTTCGCAAAAGCATTGGCTGTGCTGCCGGTGGTCATGACATCATCGAGGATGGCAACATGGCGATAGGGCAGGGGCTTTGGACATACAAAAGCATTTTTTACATTAATGATTCTTTCTTTTTGAGCCAGTTCCATTTGAGGCTTCGTTGATCGTTGTCTTTTGATGGAATGTTTTATCAAAGGCAGTTTAAAAGCCTTGGCAATCGGTTTTGCTAATTCCACCGCTTGATTATAACCCCGTTCTCGAGTTCGTTTGGCATGTAGGGGGATGGGGATAATACATTCAGGTAATGTGTTTTTATCGATATAGAGTTGTTTTAGTTTTTTAAGCAGCAGGTCGCTGAGGATTGCAGCATATAACAAGTGATGTTGAAATTTTAATTGATAAATCCATTCTGTAACAGGAATTTCATAAAAAAGGCAAGCGATAGTCTGTGAAAATAAAGGGGGATCTTTAAGGCACTTACCACAAAGAATTGAGTCTCGCAGCTCAGGCAAGGGGTTTGCACATTGATAGCAGGCGCTTTTTAAATAGGGCAAAACCTCCAGGCAGCGATTACATAATCGATCAGGTGATTGTGTCTTCAACCCGCAAACCGCACACTGTTGGGGACATAAGCGGGTCAACAAATAGTGTAAAGTCGTTGTTTTCATAGTAATTCTCCAACCAGCAGTATATCAAAATTAACAAAATCGCACAGAGCAAGTTTTAGTCAATATCTTGCTTTAACTCGTTGCTCTGCATAAAATGCCTGCAGTATTTTTAGGCGGAGGTTTATATGAGCGTATTGAAATCCACACTGCAGACCCACGTGGGAGCCAAAGAAGGCATCAAAGTTTTATTAGGGGTATTGTTACTCTTTGCTTGTTCGCAGATTTTTATACCGCTTGATCCTGTGCCGATTACCTTGCAAACGGTAGCCGTGATGACTATCGGCGTATTATATCGCAATCTTTCTACCGCATTAATGGCTGTTGTTGGGTATATTCTCTTAGGCGTTGCAGGAGTGCCTCTTTTTGCAGGCTACCTTTCTGGCTTTCATATCCTCGCGGGTTCAACGGGCGGTTATCTGCTTGGCTTTATCCCCTGCGTATATCTTATGAATAAAATAGGCGCATCAGCCCATGCAGACAGCGCATTGATTCTCTTTCTAAGATGTCTTTTGGGAACAGTGGTTGTCTATATATGCGGCGTAAGCTGGTTATCCTTTTATGTAGGGGCAATAGCTGCAATTCAATTGGGATTAGTACCTTTTATCATTCCCGGTGTGATAAAAGCATTGTTGTTAGTTGCTATATTAAAAAGTCTTGGGCTTTTAAATAAAAAAATTTCCAAGAAATGATGATATGACGCCTCTGCGTTTTCGGCCGCATCACTTCATGTGTACGCTAGGATTTTCAGGAGAAGGCTATTCCGAGACCTTTATCGCAAATTATCAGCAAATAGCGGATACTTTGAAAACAAACCCCGAGACACTTATTGCGGTTGTAGATACAGATGATCACATCTGTGATAAATGTCCGCATCTAAGAATAGATAAAAAATGCACAACGCAAGAGAAGATCGACCGTCTTGATAGAACCCATAAAGAGGCATTAGGGATCCGTACTGGAGAAGTGGTTTCCTGGAAAAATGCGCTAGAGACTATCAAAAAGAATATGAGTATAGAGAAATTCCATCAGGCTTGTGCAGGATGTGAATGGAAAAAATCCGGTGTTTGCGAAAAGGCGCTGGTTCAACTTTTGAAGGCACCGATAAATGATGATAAGCAAACTGTAGATAATGAAAAACGCGGTTCATTCTAAATTAGAAATCTCTGTTATCAAAAAGGCTTTTAACCGGGCAGCACAGACTTACGATGAAGCCAGTGTATTACAAACAATAACAGGAGAAGCCTTAATAGCGCGTCTTTCTTTATTAAAGCTTAATCCTCGTACTATCCTGGATCTCGGCGCGGGCACAGGTAAAGTAACTTCTGCTTTATCGCAATATTATCCCAAGGCAGACGTAATAGCCCTTGATCTGGCCGAGCAATTGCTCAAAAAAATCCACTCTTATGATAAAAATATAGGGCGTATTTGCGCCCAAGCGCCATTCTTGCCGGTAGCCGATCACAGTGTTGATTTTGTATTTTCCAATGCAAGCCTTCATTGGTTTGGCGATCTGACAGTATTGTTTGCTGAAGTGCAGCGGGTATTAACACCTAATGGGTTGTTTTTATTTTCCCTATGGGGTACGGATACGTTGTTTGAACTAAAAAAGGCATGGCAAGCAGTTGATCAGTATATTCATGTAAATTCATTTTATGATATGCATAATGTGGGTGATGCGTTGATATTCGCTGGTTTTACAGAGCCTGTATTGGATGTCGATCACTACACTTTAACGTATTCAACCTTAAACGATTTATTTTATGATTTAAAGGCAATGGGTTCACATAATGCGGCAGCAGCCCGTTTTCAGGGGTTAACCGGCAAAGGGTGTTTTGCGAACCTCGAGGCTTCGTATGAAATCTATCGTCAGGAAGAAGGGTTGCCGGCTACTTATGAAGTGATTTTTGGCCATGCTTTTGCACCTGATCTGGAATCCACAAAAAGCAAAACAAAATCCTCTGGCAAAATAACCCGCGTGCCGGTTTCTGCTATTTTATCACGGGTAAATAAACCTTAAATTGGTAGTAATGAAGCATATCCCTGTTAGATATCTTCATTATCAAAATCTGTTAAAGTTTCTTGGCCATTTTGCTGAATGAGGATTTGCACTTTTTGTTCCGCTTCTGTTAAAGCTTGATGACATTCCCGCGTTAATTGAATGCCTTTTTCAAATTGTTTAAGCGATGCATCCAAACTCAATTCGCCGGTTTCAATACTTTCTACGATTTCTTCCAGAGAAGAAATTGCTTTTTCAAAGACAAAGGGCTTTTTTTCAGCTGTCATGGTAAAAAACTCCCATCAGTAAGATGGATCACAGTGTAATAGATATGAAACAGCGGTGTCACTAGAAATAAGAGGATCAAAACAGGGCAAGTTTTGATCACTAACTTGCGTTAGAGTATTTTTTAGCGGTAGAATGCGTGCAATACCGGACGGTAGGTTTGTTTTCTCAACTATAGTTGAGGAGACACCGGATAGGGACTCTAACTCAATGGAAATGAGGACAGGGATGAAGATATGTCTAGTTTTATAAAAACGACCATATCCCGCTTGTATGCTATGCGTGCTATGACAACACGCAGCAAGCATAATGACTCGAATGTGACAGCTTCTCTTCTTTTATCTGCATGTACGAATTATCAGCAATCTTTAGAAGAAACAACTCCTCTTGCATTATTTCCTCGCGATCCCATGCCCTTTGTAGGGAAGGAGTTTATTAACTTCCAGCAGAAAGCGGTACTCTCTAGCCCTCATGAACAAAGAGATACTTTTTTTCAAACGGGCATCAAGTGGGCTGAGGGGTGCAGTAAAGCTGGCTTATTTCGTGGATATTCTCGTCCCTCTTCAGCAGGGGAGAAGCTTCTTTCACCTGCTATTGAATCCTCCGAAAGCCCTCTCATTGCCGTGCCATTAAATAGCTGTGCTGGCGGTTAGATAGGCCCCTGCGCTTTCTTATTAAAGTCGTTGACAGAACCGATTTTTTTAGTAAAATGGCCGTTCGCTATCAGGATTTGGTTTTTGCCTCAGGAATGCCAGACTTGATTAGCGTTGATGAGGCAATGCTAAGGGATGGGTCTGTAGCTCAGGTGGTTAGAGCGCACCCCTGATAAGGGTGAGGTCGGTAGTTCGAGTCTACCCAGACCCACCATTCTGCTGCCAGAGGGGTGTTCGTGTTAGCACACTCGTTTTGTGTATGTTCTGTGGGGCCATAGCTCAGCTGGGAGAGCATCTGCTTTGCAAGCAGAGGGTCGTCGGTTCGATCCCGACTGGCTCCACCATTTATTCGGAAAATTGGGTCTTTCCCAATTTATGGGGCACATAGGTTAGCCACATAATGCTCGCACTCTCAATCTATAATTCTCAAATGATCTGAAACCATAGGCACGGCGCTGGATCAATTTCATCTTGCGATGGAAGCCTTCGCTAATGCCATTACTTTTGCTAAAACGCCAAGAAAAAATATAATATAGAGAGGAGACTTAGGATGAACACAAGTTGCAGTTTAAGTGATAAAAAATGCATTCCTTGCGAAGGAGAGACCCCTGCGCTCGCGCAACGTGAAGCGGATCGATTGTTGAGTGAATTACAAGGTCAATGGTCAGTCAATGAGGCGGGTCATCTCTATAAACCGTATAAATTCCCTAACTTTATGGCAGCCATGGAATTTGCCAATAAGATCGCAATTCTTGCTGAACAAGAAGCGCATCATCCTGATTTGATGGTAGCATGGGGAAAATGTGCTGTCGAAATATGGACGCATAAAATCAATGGGTTAACAGAAAGCGATTTTATATTAGCAGCCAAAATAGAGAAGATAAAATCAGCTTAAAGGGAGAATATCGGCTCTATGTGGAACGGACAATATTGAAGTGGCTCCCCGAGACGGACTCGAACCGCCGACCCGGTGATTAACAGTCACCTGCTCTACCGACTGAGCTATCGGGGAATAAATTCAGAGGTCGCTATATTACTGGCTGCTTTCAATAAGGTCAAGCGAACAATCTGCTTAGATCTTAACCGCTTTGGCGAATCTTGTCATGGCTTCTTTGAGTACGTCCATGCTGGCGGCAAAGGAAAAGCGGATGCAGCCCGGGTTACCAAAAGCAGAACCGGGTACCGCGGCTAATCCCATATTATTCAATAAGTACTCACAAAAAGCCACATCATCGCCTAAGCCTTTGCGCTGGATACATTCAGAGATATCTGGAAAACTGTAAAAGGTGCCATCGGACGGTAAACAACGAACACCCGGCAGTTTTGAAAGTGCCTCAAATAGAAAATCGTGACGTTCTTTAAACGCTTGGCACATCTGGGTGACAGAGCTTTGATCGCCATTTAATGCAGCTAGCGCAGCCGCTTGTGAAATAGAGGCGGGATTAGAAGTACTTTGCGATTGTATATTTTTCATCGCTGTGATCACTTCTTGAGGCCCTGCAGCATAACCAATACGCCAACCGGTCATGGCATACGCTTTTGAAACCCCGTTTAAAACGATAGTTTGTTCATATAAATCCGGATCAGCCATTACAACATTGTAAAACGGTTCTTTTGTCCACAAGATCCGTTCATACATATCATCGCTTGCAACTAAAATCTGGGGGTGTTCTTTGATGACTTTTGCTAAAGCGTGTAATTCTTGTTTTGAATACACTTTGCCTGAAGGATTAGAGGGACTGTTGATCACGATTAATCTTGTGCGGGAAGTAATAGCATTGGCTAGTTGTGAAGGGGTTATTTTATAGTGCGTATGAATATCGCTTTCGATTATTACAGGTTTTGCGCCGGCTAATATCACCATATCGGGATAGGAAACCCAATAGGGCGCTGGAATGATCACTTCATCGCCGGGGTTTAATAAAGCCTGACACAGATTAAAAAAACTTTGCTTTCCACCGCACGATACCAGGATCTGATTTAACGCATATTCTAATTGGTTATCATGTTTAAGTTTATCAACAATAGCTTGTTTTAGAGGCATAATGCCGTCAACGGCCGTATATTTGGTAAATCCTGATTGAATAGCCGAGATGGCTGCTTCGCAAATAGGAGCAGGTGTGGCAAAGTCGGGTTCCCCGACACCGAGGTCGATGATATCTTTGCCGTTGGCTTTTAATTCTGCTGCTTTAGCAGCTACTGCCAGAGTCGGTGAAGGTTTAATGGCACGAACGCGATGAGACAAAGTAAACGATACGGTCATAATAATCTCCAGGGCAAAGAGGGGTAAGCACTTGATTCTAAAAAATAACGTGGGGGCATTTTAACATATTCAGGAGAAACTGCCAGATGAAAAAGAGCTTTTTGACAAGCTTTCATATTACAAATTCATTATACTAAGAACGATGCCTTTTTTGGCCAGATCGGCTATAATTCTTCATAGCATTCCTGGTGGAAATTGCTGGCTGAGGTTTTTTAATAAAGAGGTTTTAAAATGCAAAAATCGGTTATGCGTAATATTGCTGCTCTGATAGGCGCTGCTTCTTTCCTGTTATTAACAGGTTGTATGTCCTCCACCAATCCTGATACCTACAATGCAAACGATGCTGGTATGGCAGCTATTGTACAACATGGCATTATCACCGATATTCGCGCCGTTAAATTGGAAGGGTCTAAAGTGGGCGGGCCTGTAGGCGCAGCAGCCGGTGGTATTGGCGGTTCTTATATTGGCGGTGATACCCGTACCAGTATGTTAGGGGCTTTGGGCGGCGCTGTAATTGGCGGTGTTGCGGGCCATTATGCCGGTCAAGCTATGACTTCCCGCGATGGATTACAATATATCATTCAAACAACTAATAAGAAGACTATTGCCGTGGTTCAAGGTAAAGAACCTGTATTGTTTAAAGGGCAGCATGTATTGATATTAACGGATAAAAATAAAACCCGCGTGATTGCAGATGATGACTATCCGATGCCGCAAACAACGCCGTCTACATCCACAACACCGTCAACGGCGGCTGCGAAAAAGTAATAGGCGATCATAAGGCATTGATTTAAGTCAATGCCTTTTTTAGTGGGATTTTTCACTTAAATTTGTTATGCTAGTGCCAAACAGGCAGGCCTAGCTTATGAGCAAATCTTTTCATCTACACGCTACTTTTAAACCCGCAGGTGATCAGCCAGAGGCAATCAAACGATTGTTAACAGGTGTACAAAATGGGTTGGCGCATCAAGTCTTATTAGGCGTTACGGGTTCTGGCAAAACATTTACGATAGCTAATGTGATTGAAAAACATGGCCGTCCTACGATGATTCTCGCACCTAATAAAACTTTAGCAGCTCAACTCTATGGCGAAATGAAGGATTTTTTTCCTAAAAATGCCGTGGAATATTTTGTTTCCTATTATGATTATTATCAACCGGAAGCGTATGTGCCTGCATCCGATACTTTTATTGAAAAAGATGCTTCTATTAATGAACATATAGAACAAATGCGTTTATCCGCAACGAAAGCATTATTGGAGCGTGAAGATGCCATTATTGTAGCCACCGTTTCTGCCATTTATGGGTTGGGCGATCCAAAGACTTATTTAAAAATGGTATTACATTTGCGCCGCGGTGATGAAATCGATCAGCGTGAACTCTTACGTCGCTTGGCACAATTGCAATATACCCGTAATGATACTGATTTTCATCGAGCTACTTATCGCGTCAAGGGTGATGTTATCGATATTTTTCCGGCAGAATCTGATAATGAAGCTATTCGTCTTCAATTATTTGGCGATGAAATTGATAAAATCACCTATTTTGATCCTTTAACCTTGCGGCAAGGACGTGCTGTTCCGCGGGTCACCATTTATCCAAAATCCCATTATGTAACGCCGCGTCAAACTATTTTAGATACCATCGATTTAGCTAAAATCGAATTAAAGGAGCGCCTTACTCAATTGTATGAATTAAACAAATTGGTGGAAGCGCAGCGTTTGGAGCAGCGAGTTCAATATGATATCGAGATGATGGCAGAATTAGGGTATTGTTCAGGCATAGAAAACTATTCCCGTTATTTATCCGGTCGTAATGCCGGTGAACCCCCGCCGACTTTATTTGATTATCTACCTAACAATGCTTTGCTGGTTATCGATGAATCGCATGTCACCGTGCCGCAATTAGGCGGCATGTATCGCGGCGACAGGGCACGTAAGGAAACGTTAGTAGAATATGGCTTTCGCCTGCCATCAGCATTGGATAATCGTCCTTTACGCTTTGATGAATTTGAAGCATTGAGTCCCCAAACCATTTATGTCTCTGCAACACCCGGAAACTATGAATTAGAAAAAAGTGCGCACGATATTATAGAACAAATGGTAAGACCGACGGGTTTGGTTGATCCTGAAATCGAAATAAAACCGGCCAATACGCAAGTGGATGACTTATTATCAGAAATTAACAGCCGCATTGAAAAACAAGAACGTGTATTGGTGACGACGCTGACCAAACGCATGGCAGAGGATTTAACCGAGTTTTTAGCTGAACTTGGTGTTAAAGTGCGTTATTTACATTCCGATGTAGATACCGTAGAGCGTGTTGAGATTATTCGTGATTTGCGCGCCGGTATTTTTGATGTCTTGGTTGGTATTAACTTATTGCGGGAAGGTCTGGATATGCCTGAAGTCTCTCTTGTAGCCATATTAGATGCCGATAAAGAAGGGTTTTTGAGATCAGATCGATCTCTCATTCAAACTATCGGCAGGGCAGCGCGTCATATTCATGGCAAAGCGATTTTATATGCTGATCGGATCACGGGTTCCATGCAGCGGGCAATTGAAGAAACGAATCGCCGCCGCAAAAAACAGGAAGCTTATAACCAGAAGCACGGTATTACCCCCAAAGGCATTCAAAAAGCAGTCCATGATATTTTAGAAGGCTCTCGCAATACCGAGAGTGACAGTGTCCATTATTATGCTAAGCGCGCAGAGCAATTACGTGAATATGAACATTTGTCTAAAACAGAGTTGACGCAAGCGATTAATAAACTGGAACAAACCATGTATCAGCATGCAGAGAATCTTGAGTTTGAACAAGCAGCCGCTTTGCGTGACAAGATCCATGAGATTGAAAAAGCTTTTTTAGGGCTCGTGTCAAAATAGCGGAGAACCTCTACGCAGTTTAATAATTGAACAGGTTTCCATGCGGCTCTGTGGATTTTTATTCTTGATATTGCCATAATAACGCTTGCAAAAAAGCCCCTGAAAACCAGAGAATATTTAACTCTTATGAATGCTGCAACACCTCTTGCCTCCAGTGATTTACTAGCTATTTATGATCTCATGGTACAAAGCCGCATACTGGAAGAACAACTCATCAAAATGTTCAAACAAGGTCATGGTTTTTTCTGGATAGGCGGCCCTGGCGAAGAAGCTTTTAATGTGCCTTTGGGAAAGCTTATCAAAAAAGGCCAAGGGCTTGATTATGATTTTCTGCATTTGCATTACCGATCAAATGCCGTGTTATTAGCGATGGGGATGGATCCTGTCGATCCCATTCGTCAAATGCGAAATACTGCCACTGATACGCACAGCGGAGGACGCAATTTCTGCGGACATTTATCGAAACCCGAATGGAATCTAACGCCGATTACTTCTCCTATTGAAGTGCAATATGTGACGGCAATTGGAACGGGCATTGCGCAACGGGATCACAAAACTGATGCTATCACCATCGTCACCGGCGGCGATGCCGGCACTGCTGAAGGGGATTTTGCTTCTTGCCTTGTTTGGTCAACGCGCCCCGGTCAAGAATTACCGATTTTAATTATCGTCACCAATAATCAAGGGGGTATTTCGACATCCTATGCAACACAACATGCTGAACGGCATATTGCAGACAGAGCAAAAGCTTTTGGGATGAAAACCAATGTAATTGACGGTAACGATGTGATGGAATCCTATGCGGCTATTGCAGAAGCAATGCACTATGTAAGAACAGAGCGAAAACCTTTTTTGTTAGAAGCCAATGTCTCGCGCTTATATGGACACAGTTCAGCGAGCGGTGCAAATTTTCAAGCAGAAGAAGATCCTATCGCTCGTTTTCGAGAGTGCTTGATTCAACAAAATGTATTGGATGTTACCAGCATCAAAGAGATTGAAGAAAAACATACTCAAGCTATTCATGCGCTGATTTCGCAAGTCTTAACGGAACGTATGCCCGATCCCGCTAGCATTTTTGATTATACTTATTGGCAGCAAAAGGGGAGGGTAATGTAATGGCAACGTATGCTCAAGCAGTGAGAATGGCACTTCATTATGCTGAAACGCACCTTGGCTTGTCACATGTTTTTGGACAGGATGTGGGAGCGCCTTTGGGGGGGGTGTTTACTGCCACACAAGGCTTAAAAACGGCGTGGAATACGCCGTTAGATGAGCGGGGGATCATCGGCGCTGCCATAGGGCTTGCCATGGCAGGCAAACGTTGTGTAGCCGAGATCCAATTTTGTGATTACATCTTTAATACTATCGATTTATTAAAATTAGCGGGTAATACTTGCTGGTCATCCAATGGGGGTTGGTGTTTGCCCATGACGGTGATGACACCGGTTGGCAGCGGTATTCGCGGCTCGATTTACCATTCACATTCTTTTGATGCGATGATGACCCATATTCCGGGTTGGAAGATTGTGATGCCTTCAAACCCGAAAGAAGCCTATGGTTTGATGTTAGCCTGTTTGCAAGATCAAAACCCTACGATGTATTTATTACCAAAGGCATTGATTTATGGCAAAGGAGATGAAGCGATCCCAGGTGAGCCGTCACTTGATCAAGAAGGGTCAAAGCAATTGCGCGAAATGATCGACAAACCCGTTGATCCACGACTGGCAGCGCAGTGGGAACCTAATTGGCCCACAGGATTAACAGATTATACCGTACCTATTGGCCAGGGCCGTATTGTGCGGGAAGGGGCTGATATCACGGTCGTGAGTTATGGCCGTACACTGCCGTTGTGTGTTAAAGCGGCCCATCGTTTGGCAGAGCAGGGCATTGAGGCAGAAGTTATCGATTTGCGGACACTGTGGCCTTATGATTGGGAATTGATTGCTACTTCTATCTTAAAGACCCATGCAGTGTTGTATGTGAATGAAGATACGGAAGTCACTAATTTTGGCGAGCATTTAATTCGCCGCACAGTAGATGAGTTATTTTATGATTTGCTCGCTAAACCGCGTTTATTGGCAGGTGAATTTATCCCAGGCATCGGATTGGCGCATACGCTCGAACAAGCAAGCGTACCGCAGTTAGAAACGATTGAAAAAGCGATAAGCGAAGTGGTTGCTGGCAAGCTTTGAACAAGCGTTTCCTTGTTCTACGTTCTTGAAAATGCTAAGATGCGCGCGTTTTGCCAGCAGCTAGAATTAGGCACGTAGCTCAGTGGTAGAGCACCACCTTGACATGGTGGTGGTCGGTGGTTCGATCCCACTCGTGCCTACCAGAGCGCTGTTTCAAGGCATCCCGCCGCATCCAGAAACACCTGTTTATTTATGATGTTATACGTGTTATATATTCCACCATATCCCCAGATTTACCCAGGCATCTTCGCGTATTGGGGGTAACTTGGGGGGACACTGACAAGTTGATAGGGACACTGCTTCGAGGAGATACAAATTAAGTGATACCACAATACGGAATATCAAACCGGCTAATAAAACCCTTAAACTATTCGATGGTGGCGGCTTGTATTTGCAAGTTTCGCCCCAATGCGGTAAATGGTGGCGATTCAAATATCGCTTTGCGGGTAAAGAGAAATGCTGGTCTTTGGGTGTATACCCTCGTATCAGTTTGGCTGATGCTCGTGCTCATCATGGCGAAATGGTCAAGCTATTGGCTAAAGGGATCGATCCACAAGCAGCGCGAGAAGCCAGAAAAGCAGAACAGGAAACGCTTTCAAGCAATACTTTTGAAATCATTGCCCGTGAATGGTTTGCCAGACAGCAGCCAGGCTGGGCAGAAGGGCATTATGACAGGGGAGAACGTGCCTTTGAACGGGATATATTCCTTCGTGGTTAGGCTCTATGCCGATTAGCAATATCACAGCAGCGATATTGCTCAAAACTTTGCGTCAAGTTGAAAAGCGAGGCGCAGTCGATACAGCGCATCGATTGTTAAATAATACCAGCCAGATTTTCCGTTATGCGATTGCCACAAGCCGGGCTGAGCGAGATGTAGCTGCTGATCTGCGGGGGGCATTGCCACGGGTAGGAAGTGGGCATTTTTCGGCTGTTACTAAACCCGCTGAAGTTGCTCAATTACTCCACACTCTTGATGCTTACCAAGGCAGTTTGATTGTCCGTTCTGCGCTCCGCCTTGCGCCGCTTGTTTTTGTTCGCCCCGGCGAATTGCGCCAAGCCCGTTGGATAGATATTCATTTTGAAACGGCAGAATGGCGTTATCGGGCGACAAAGACTAAAACCGAGCACGTTGTGCCGTTGGCAAGGCAGGCCATCGAAATTTTAAAAGAACTGCATCCTATGACCCAATACAGCGAGTATGTATTTCCGGGTGAGCGCAGCCATAAGCGGTCGATGAGTACAATGCGATTCTGGTGGCAATGCGCTGCCTCGGTATCCCCAAAGAAAAGATGAGTGGACACGGTTTTCGGGCGATGGCAAGGACAATTCTGGATGAAGTTTTAGGGTTTCGCCCTGACTTTATCGAGCATCAACTTGCCCATGCAGTACGTGATCCAAATGGACGTGCCTATAATCGCACTACCTTTCTTTCTGAACGTAAACAAATGATGCCGAGATGGGCAGATTATTTGGACGATTTGAGAACCTCTCATTAGGCGATCTTTTCTTTTTTTTTATTGCCAACAAAACACGATTTAGCAAAGAGGGTTAAATATGTTTTCACAACGGATATTTAAACACATTCAGCAAAACCCTGTCAGTGCCACTGTCAAAGACGAATACGTGGTTGAAATATTGCATAAATTTTGCGAGATTGGCATTTCAGAAACATTATCCTCAGCTCAACAATATCAGCAGCTTAATGGCATTAAAACATTATTAAGCATTCTTACTTGTATGCAGGCATTTGAACTAAAAGAAAATCAGCTCAAGTTGTATACTATGCAACAAAAATTATCCAAAGCTGCACAGATTTATCCTTTGGGTACTAAAAAAGTGGGGCTGAATGCAAGTGCAGCAATGAATATGATAATAAAATACTTAGAAAAAGGTACCTACGATAATGATGCGCAAAAATTTTATTCTGGTATCGAAGCAGCCATTCAATATTTGCAGGAAAAAAGTGACAATATCTCAGCTTCTCTTAGTAGAGCTGCAAGTAGCGAAAGCTGTTCATCGAAGTATGCTGCTCCAGGCAGATTTTTCTCACCTGATTCTGCGAACCCTCCGCCACTAAAATATGCACAAATTGAGGAAAACATGCAAAGTAAAGAGGATAGCCCTTCATTTAAAACTGCCGATCCACAAGGTTAGATAGCAACGATTTTCTCGCAACAGCCTGAGAAAATGTGAGTTAGGACGCTTAGAATTCCACTTTGGTTTACCTGTTAAAAAAAGAAATCCAGGTGGGGAATGTTAAAGTATAATGCAAAATTATGTTTTGTTTTTGATCAAAAGTTGTGATGATAATTGAGCGTTTCACGAGAAACCAAAAACTAAATATTACTAGCGAACAATTCGAAACCTATTCTGTAAGAAATAGTCTATTTTCCGCACAATTTCTCTATTGTACAACAGGATTCTACTAAGGCTTATCTTGTTCTATTAAGCACTACCAATGACACACTGAATAAAAATAGACCTGCAAGTCGTGCGTTTTCGCACACCCGCTGTGCGCCAAGGAAGGTCAAAGCTCGAAGGCGCATAGTCCGCGGAAGCCGAGGCTTGTTGTGAGCAGCTGAGGTGGCGAAGGGAGGAAAACTCGAAGGCGGCGAAGCTAAAAACAACAAGCAATACTGGGCGTCGAGTCAGTGTGGGAGGGAGGGGCGAAGGCGTAGTCGAGCCCGAGCCGGACGCAGGACGGCCGCGGCAAATTTAGGTAGCCGCGTAAGGCGAGGGCATTTAGGACAGGGATGTACGAAATGCATCCCGAGCGTAGCGACTCGACTGGTCCTTTAATATTTTTTGTAAATGGCATTTTTCTTGCTGAAATTGCAAAGCCCAGCTGGGATCAGGGGCAATAACGGTGATCGTTCTTATCAAGGGGGCTCTCCTGTAAAGAGTAAAACGGTCAAATAAAAATCAATGCTTCGTTTTCGGTCGCGCTCTATTTTTCAGGTTTATATACTTCATTTCTTTAAAGGGTAGGAGACTAACAATGGCCTATAAAATCAGCCAAAAGCAAGCACATTTATTTTATCAAGCTTTGCTGGATAAAAATACAGCGTATGAAGGGGTGTTTTTTGTGGGGGTAAAAACAACCGGTGTATTTTGCAGGCCTGCTTGCCCAGCCAAAAAACCTAAATTTATCAACTGTGAATTCTTTAATACGGCACAAGCTGCTTTGCTGGCATCTTTTAGACCTTGTCTTCGCTGCCGCCCGCTTTCTCCTCCTTATCAGGTTTCTGAAAAGGTTAGTGCATTAGTAGAGGCTGTTGAGAAAAATCCCTTAAAAAAATGGAAAAACGCTGATTTTGCCGCATTATCTATTGACAGTTCTACTGTAAGGCGTCAATTTAAAAAACGATTTGGAATGACATTTGTGGAATATGCCAGAGCAAGACGTATGGGAATAGCCTTTAAGCAAATTCGCCAGGGTGCTTCAGTAACGGAGGCACAGCTCAATACGGGATACGAATCCAGCAGTGGCTTTAGAGATGCTTTTTCAAAAATCATGGGCTCTGTTCCCAGCAAATTATCTAAAAACCAACAAATTTTAAGTGCCGCTTGGCTTGATACACCGCTCGGTTCGATGCTGGTTATCAGCGACGATGAAGCCCTTTATTTATTAGAATTTGTGGACAGACGCGGTTTGGAACGCGAAATTATGGTGCTGCGATCTAGACTTAATGCAGGTATTCTGCCTGGCGATACTGCGCCTATTCGTTCTGTTAGCAAAGAACTTAGCGCGTACTTTGAAAGAAAGCTTAAAAATTTTAGAACGCCGCTACATCTCTTAGGCAGCGCTTTTCAACAATCTGTCTGGGAAGCGCTCTTGGCTATTCCCTATGGAGAGAGACGCAGTTATGCTGAGCAAGCAAAGGCACTCGGTAAACCGCAAGCTTATCGCGCTGTCGCCAATGCCAATGGTGCCAACCGGCTGGCTATTATCGTGCCTTGTCATCGCATTATTAATAGCAATGGTGAGCTTGGCGGGTATGGCGGCGGATTAGCACGTAAAGAATGGTTGTTAAAACATGAAAAATCAAATTGATCAAATACAAGCGGATTTAAAGTCGTTTATTACCCTCTCGCCACAAAGAGCAGCTGCCTTTTTTAAAACAGGCAAAGGGGATTATGCAGAGTTTGATCGGTTTAGGGGTATCAAAGTGCCTGATTTACGAAAGATTGCCAGGAAATACGAAGATATTCCTCTGAATGATTTGCAGTTGTTAATCCAATCAACAATAAATGAAGAAAGATTGTTAGCGCTTATCATATTAACAAGGCGATATGCAAAAACAACCCAAAAAGATAAAGAAATATTATATCAATTTTATATCCTGAATTTACGCTATGTTAATAACTGGAATTTGGTTGATGCTTCGGCTCATCTTATTATGGGTGAATATCTATGGAAAAAGCCAAAACGGGTTCTGATGGAACTTGCTCATTCTGACATACTATGGGAACGTCGCATTGCTATTGTTTCGACCTGGTGCTTTATTAAAAAAGGCGATCTGCTATGGACATTTAAAGTGGCCACATTACTGTTAAAAGATCCCCATGACTTGATTCATAAAGCCGTAGGATGGATGCTGCGTGAAGCCGGCAAAAAAGACAAACATCAACTGGTTGATTTTTTAAACCAACATAAAACTGCAATGCCCAGAACCATGTTACGTTATGCAATCGAAAGATTCCCTGAAAGAGAAAGAAAAACGTATCTCAAGACAAAGCAGTTAAAAAATAAAAACAGTCCCCTATTACCTTAGAACCCGGTTCACAAGGCACTTGTTATTTACTTTATTCGCCAAACCCCACTCTGCTTTTATGCTTTATCTTTAACAGAAGAGGCTGCCGGGGTATCTGTTTCACTCATATTGTTTACAAAGGGATGGGTAAAGTTATCAGGTCTTTCTTTGTACCAGGATATCCCGTATGCTATTGCTACGACAACAGCGACAATCAGTACTCCAATCATAACCTTTTTAGTTTGTTTAGATGTATCGTTAACCATAAGAACCTCCTATTTGTAATTGGGAAAATACATTTTTATTTTACCACAAATAGCAGCGCAAAAGTGCTTGTCTTTATAAGTAGATTTCAGGACTATTGACAGATACGTTAAAATCAGCGAACAATAATAACTTGAATAGGAATTATTTTACATGATCAATTGGATAATGGCGATATTGGTTTTTATAGTTGCGCTGGCCGGGGCAGTGTGGCCTCTGTGGATGGACAGCCGCGATGCTGAGCGTAACTGGTTAATTGACGGCGAAGCTTTTGCACGAGGGATTTTCTTAAGTGCTGCTGTAATCCACATGCTCCCCAGTGCTGAGCACGATTTTGCCCTCGCTGCGGGAAATTCCCATTATCCTTATACCTTTGTAATTGCGGTTCTAACCGTTTTTTTGATGGCTTTGCTGCGCCAGGTTGCGCTTCGGATCTGCCAGCACAAATCTACCTCGATTCACCATCATTGGCAGCCTTATTTGTTAATGTTGGTATTATGTATCCATTCTCTCATCGTGGGTGGGGCTTTAGGGAATACGCCGGCTCTCGCGAGTTTTATTGTATTAAGTATTGCCGTACTTGCTCATAAAGGAGCAGAAGGGTTCGCATTATCAACCAATATGCAAAACTGCCAACTTTCTATTGCCCATATCTGGCGCTTGATTATCGCTTTTGCATTGATGACCCCGATGGGAATGATAGCAGGACATTTTATGCAAATGGATGCTGCGACATTAAATGCCCATATTACGCTGGCGGTATTTAATGCGGTTGCGGCAGGAACTTTTTTGTATGTGGCGACTGATGAAGTCTTAAGCAATAATGTTGGTAAAAGTTCAGTGACCAGCGTTTGCTATTTTGGAGCGGGGATTATTCTGATGGCAGTGGTTGCTATAGTATTATAAATGGCATATCGGTTCTGCCGCATGAATACTGGATCCCGGGCAATTCCTTCGGTTTCGCCTTGGAATTTCCGGGAGGACGAGAAAACCAATTAGCTTCTTGCTACACCCGTATCGCGGGCGGCTTTCATCACCGCTTCAGCCACTTTCGTAACGACAGTGGTATCAAATACACTGGGCACAATGTAATCGGGCGTAAGGGTTTTTTCATCGATCACATTGGCAATTGCATAAGCTGCTGCCAATTTCATTTCTTCGTTGATGTCTTTTGCACGCACATTCAACGCGCCGCGAAACACACCGGGAAAAGCCAGTACATTGTTAATTTGATTAGGATAATCACTTCTGCCCGTTGCCATGATGGCCACATATGGCGCTGCAATTTCTGGCATGATCTCAGGCGTTGGATTTGACATGGCAAAAACAATAGGTTTTTTAGCCATATTCTTGATATCTTCTACCGTTAAGATGTTAGGTCCCGATAAACCCACAAAGAGATCAGCCCCTTTGATTACATCGTGAATAGATCCTTTTTCCTGCTTTGGATTGGTTGTTCGGGCATATTCTTGTTTAACGGAATTTAAATCTGTGCGGCTTGACACCAAAGCACCGCTGCGATCGCAGCCGATAATTTCTTTGATCCCTAAGCCTTGCAGCATATGGGTGCAAGCGACACCTGCAGCGCCGACACCAGCAACAACCACCTTTAATTTTTCAGGACGTTTTTTAACAATCTTTAAAGCATTGATTAAAGCTGCCGTTAATACAATAGCAGTACCGTGCTGATCATCATGAAAAACCGGGATTTCCAATTCTGCTTTTAAGCGGCGCTCTATTTCAAAACAGCGCGGGGCTGAAATATCTTCAAGATTAATGCCGCCAAAACCCGGCGCGATCCGTTTTACGGTGGCGACAATTTCATCAACGTCTTTAGTGTCTAAACAAATAGGAAAAGCATCTACCCCCCCAAAATCTTTAAAGAGCATGGCTTTACCTTCCATCACCGGCATTGCTGCTTTCGGGCCGATATCCCCTAAACCTAAAACCGCTGTGCCATCGGAAACCACTGCTACCGTATTACGTTTAATAGTTAATTTAAAGGCTTTTTCTTCATCATAATGAATAGCCATGCATACCCGGGCAACGCCTGGCGTATAAGCCATCGATAAATCATCGCGATTTTTAATAGGCGTTTTGCTGTTAACTTCGATTTTGCCGCCGATGTGCATGAGAAAAGTGCGATCAGAAAAAGAAATAAAAGTAACGCCTGGAAGCGATTTTAATTTATCGAGAACGCTCTCTGTATGTTCATCACCGTCAGTAAAGATAGTAAAATCACGCACACTTACATCATGTCCCGGTTTGATTAAATCAATCGCGCCCATCATCGCTTGCGCTTCAGCGATGGCTTGTGTAACAGAGGATAAAGCGTTGCTGCGATTATCAAGTTCAAGACGCACGATAATGGAATAACTTGCATTGTTTGCCATAGTGATTGCTCTCTAACAGTGTTATAAGAAGGCTCGTAGTGATTATCCTATTTCTTAATCTGCTTGTACATTCTTAACTTGTGACAGAAAAAGCACCCCTGAAAGAGTTCAATTTATGAGCAATAGTGCGGCCTGTTTAGATTGCCTCACCGGGCTAAAAAATGTATGCTTTAACCTGTTTTATTAGCATTGGACAAAGAAGATGGATATGCCCATGAAAAAAGCCTATACCTTTGATGATGTAGCTTTGGTTCCTCAGTTTAACAATGTGCCTTCGCGTACAGAACCGAGCCTTAAAACATGGTTAACCCGCAAGCGGCAAATTGAGAATCCGCTCTTGGCGGCAAATATGGATACTGTCATCGGCGAAACACTGGCGGATTGTTTACTCAAAAATGGAACTTATCCTATTTTTCATCGTTTCACCGATTTTAGTGCCCAAGAAGCCTGGGTGAAAAAGTACCACGATAAAACCTTTATTTCTGCTGGTATTCATCACTTGGATGAAGTGCGCAAGCTGCTGGATTTAGGCGCTATGGGCGTCTGTATTGATGTAGCGCATGGGCATTCTAAAATTATGTTAAATTTTATTGAAGAATTAAAGCGAACACATCCTGATAAAGAGATAATTGCTGGTAATGTATGTACAGCGATGGCTTATCATGATCTGGTCAATGCGGGTGCTGATGCGGTCAAAGTGGGTATTGGCCCGGGGGCTGCTTGTACCACGCGGTTAGTCACCGGTTTTGGTGTACCGCAATTTACGGCAATTTATGAGTGTGCAGCGATGGCGAAAAAATTAAAAGTGCCTGTCATTGCAGACGGCGGTATTCGAAATAGCCGTGATGTGGTTTTAGCATTGGCAGCAGGAGCCTGTACCGTGATGCTGGGTAAACTCTTCGCCGCCACAGCAGAAAGCGCCGCACCCAAAGAAAAAGAGGCTAACGGCGTTTTGAAAACCAAATACCGCGGACAAGCCAGTGAAGATTTTCAACGCGATTTTTATGGCGGCTTGAAATCAAAAACGGTTGCCGAAGGAGTTAACTTTAAATTAACCGTATCCGGTTCAGCACAAGAGTTAATTGATCAATTGCTCGGCGGTTTGCGCAGCGGTTTAACATACGGCGGCGCTAGAAGCATTCAAGAATTGCAAAATAAAGCTGAATTTGTGGAAGTGTTAGCCGGGTATCATAAAGAAAGCGCGCCGCGCGAAGGATAAATAGTCTTCGTATGTTAAAGAAACCTGCATTATTAGCCTTAGCCGATGGAACCCTCTTTGAAGGGATATCTATTGGTGTTAATGGCAGTGTTTGCGGTGAAGTGGTGTTTAATACGTCAATGACAGGCTATCAGGAAATGATAACTGATCCTTCTTACGCACAGCAACTCTTAACGTTTACTTATCCTCATATCGGCAATGTAGGGGTTAATCTTGAAGATGCTGAAGCACAAGCACCCTGGATCGCAGGTCTTATTATTGAAAATTTATCGTTGATGGCGAGCAATTTTCGGTCTCAAATGAGTTTGGGGACTTATCTTCAGCGTCATGGGATAACGGCGATTGCAGGTATTGATACGCGCCAATTAACACGCCATATTCGCACTTATGGTGCGCAAAGCGGCTGCATCATGGCGGCTGATAAAGTAGATGCGCTCAAAGCGGTTGAACAGGCGCGGGCTTTTCCAGGGTTAAATGGGGTTGATCTGGCGAAAGTGGTTAGTACCCATGCTCTTTATCAATGGACAGAAGGTTCTTGGCTGCCGCAAAAAGGCTATCAGCATTATCTAGAAGAGCAAGGGGTTTATCATATTGTCGCTTATGATTTTGGGGTAAAGCGTAATATCTTGCGCTTATTAGCCGATCAAGGCATGCGAATTACTGTTGTGCCCGCTACCACTTCTGCAGAAATAGTATTGGCTTTAAAGCCAGACGGGGTGTTTTTATCAAATGGTCCGGGTGATCCGGCTGCTTGTGATTATGCTGTTAAAGCGATACAAACCTTTTTAGAGCACAATATTCCCTTATTTGGAATTTGTTTAGGCTGTCAATTATTAGCCTTAGCGAGCGGTGCTAAAACTGAAAAAATGAAATTGGGTCATCATGGCGCGAATCATCCTGTGCAAGATCTCAACACCCAAAAAGTATTTATTACCAGCCAAAACCATGGTTTTGCGATCGCTGAAGCAGGATTGCCTACCAATATTGCAGTGACTCATCGTTCGCTTTTCGATAATACGATTCAAGGGATCAAACGTTTGGACAAACAGGCTTTTGCTTTTCAAGGGCATCCTGAAGCGAGTCCCGGCCCGCAAGATATTCAATCCTTATTTACGGTTTTTTTGAATATGGTAAAAAAAAGTGTGGTTAACAAAGAAAATACAATTAAAGCATAAAATCAAAAGGCGAAGAGTGAAAGAGAGTTTAAATGCCTAAACGACTAGATTTAAAGTCCATATTAATATTGGGATCAGGCCCTATCATCATTGGTCAAGCCTGTGAATTTGATTATTCAGGCGTACAAGCGTGCCGTGCTTTGCGTGAAGAAGGCTATCGCGTGATATTAGTCAATTCTAATCCAGCGACTATTATGACGGATGAGAGCATGGCTGATGCTACTTATATTGAACCGTTACATTGGACAGTCCTCGCGCAAATTATCGACAAAGAACGGCCGGATGCGATTTTACCAACGATGGGCGGACAAACTGCCTTAAATTGCGCGCTTGATCTGGATAAACACGGTATTTTGGCGAAATACCAGGTTGAAATGATTGGGGCAAATAAAAAGGCTATCGATAAAGCCGAAGACAGGGAATTATTTGCCAAAGCCATGGGCAAATTAGGCTTGCCGATGCCCCGTTCTTCTGTAGCACGTACCTTGGAACAAGCACATCTCATTCAGGCAGAAATGGGTTTTCCAACGGTAATTCGTCCTTCTTTTACGATGGGCGGTACAGGCGGCGGTATTGCTTATAATAAAGAAGAGTTTATTGCGATTTGCACCAGCGGTTTGGAATTATCGCCTACTCATGAAGTCTTGATTGAAGAATCGATCATCGGCTGGAAAGAATTTGAAATGGAAGTCGTGCGAGATAATCAAGACAATTGCATTATTGTCTGCTCAATTGAAAATCTTGATCCCATGGGGGTTCATACCGGCGATTCCATCACGGTGGCTCCAGCACAAACACTAACTGATAAAGAATATCAATGGATGCGCAATGCAGCGATTGCCGTCTTGCGGGAAATTGGAGTAGATACCGGGGGATCTAACGTTCAATTTGCCTTAAATCCAACCGATGGACGTTTGGCAGTGATTGAGATGAATCCGCGTGTATCCCGTTCATCTGCTTTAGCGTCTAAAGCCACCGGGTTTCCCATTGCCAAAGTCGCTGCCAAATTAGCTGTAGGATATACCTTGCCTGAATTGCGTAATGCAATGACTAATAATATGACGCCTATTTCTTTTGAGCCATCAATTGATTATGTGGTAACGAAGATCCCGCGTTTTAATTTTGAAAAATTCCCCGAAGCCAATGCACGTTTGACGACACAAATGAAGTCAGTCGGAGAAGGTGCAATGGGACTTCATCCTGTGACAATTCCGCCTGAAGAATTGGAAGCAACCCTGCGAAGGGAATTGTGTACACCTGGCCAAGACAGGCTGTGGTATGTTGCCCAAGCTTTTCGTGAAGGCTATTCTTTAGAAAAAGTGCATCATTTATCGGGAATCGATCTGTGGTTTTTATCGCACATCCACGAATTGGTTCAACTTGAAAAACAGATTGCCGCTTTATCGTTATCAGCAATAGATGCTGACTTTATGCGTTACATCAAACATAAAGGGTTTTCTGATCAATACATCGCCAATTTATTGCAGCTTGAGGAAGATCTCGTGCGAAAGCATCGTTATCAGCTGAATATTCACCCTGTTTACAAGCGTGTTGATACGTGTGCTGGGGAGTTTCCCACTGAAACGGCTTATTTATATTCAACGTATGAAAAAACATGTGAAGCATCACCTTCTTCAAAGCCCAAGGTTATGGTCTTAGGCGGCGGACCTAACAGAATCGGCCAAGGCATTGAGTTTGATTATTGTTGTGTTCATGCGAGTCTTGCTTTACAAGAAGCAGGCTATGAAACGATTATGGTCAATTGCAACCCTGAAACAGTTTCAACCGATTATGATATTTCCAACCGCTTGTATTTTGAGCCGGTCACGTTGGAAGATGTTTTAGAAATTGTGCGCATTGAAAACCCCAAAGGGGTGATTGTTCATTATGGCGGGCAAACACCGCTTAAATTAGCAGCGGCGTTAGCTCAAAATGGCGTTCCTATTATGGGTACCACCCCGGATGCTATCGATTGCGCTGAAGACAGAGAACGTTTTCAACAACTATTACATAAACTGGGGTTGCGCCAACCTGAAAACGGCATAGTGCGTACGCTGAGTGAAGGGGTTGTGCTGGCAGAAAAGATAGGTTATCCCTTAATGGTACGTCCTTCCTATGTTTTAGGCGGACGGGCGATGGAAGTTGTTTATAATAAAAGTGAGCTCTGTGATTATTTGTTACGTGCATTTCAAGTTTCACATCATGCGCCTGTGTTGCTAGACCGATTTTTAGATAATGCTATTGAAGTGGATGTCGATGCAATCTGTGATGGTAAAGCGGTTTTTATTGCAGGGATTATGGAACATATCGAACAAGCTGGTGTGCATTCAGGAGATTCTTCCTGTTCATTGCCGCCATACAGTTTATCTCAAGAGATCCAGGATAAACTGCGTGAACAAATGACTATGATGGCAAAGGCATTGAATGTAGTGGGTCTTGTCAATGCGCAATTTGCTATTCAGGACGATTTGATTTACGTGTTGGAAGTGAACCCGCGCGCTTCACGCACCGTGCCTTTTGTTTCTAAAGCGATTGGTTTGCCGCTTGCCAAAATTGCAGCAAAATGTAAAGTAGGTTTATCGCTTTCTCAACAACATATCACAGAGCCCCCCGCATTACCTTATTTTTGCGTTAAAGTGCCGGTTTTTCCCTTCACGAAATTTCCGGGGGTTGACACTATTTTGGGCCCCGAAATGAAATCTACCGGTGAAGCGATGGGCATTGCCGATACTTTTGGTGAAGCTTTTGCCAAAGGGCAGTTGGCAGTCGGTTTTGAGATAGTGCCTAAAGGCAATGTTTTTATCAGTGTGCGGCATCGAGATAAACCACATGTCGTGTCTTTAGCACAAGACTTATTAAAAGCAGGATATGCCATTTTAGCCACCCGCGGCACCGCGGCAGTGTTGACAGAGCAGGGGATCCCTTGCCAAGTTGTAAATAAAGTGGCTGAAGGGCGGCCTGATATTGTTGATCTTATCAAAAATGATGATGTGCAGTTTATTATTAATACGACAGAAGGCAAACAAGCCATTCGGGATTCAGCGAGTATTCGCAAAAGTGCATTGCGGCACCGTATACCCTATACTACAACGCTCGCGGGTGCTGAAGCCGCTTGTATAGCGATGCGTTATCGAGGGGAACGGCCGGTCAATGCGCTGCAAGGCCTCTATCAACGTTTATTAAAAGGAGGAGTTAAGCAAAATGTCTGAAAGAATTCCCATGACCATTAAGGGTCAGCAGCAATTGGTAAGTGAATTGGAACATTTAAAATCGGTGGAGCGGCCTGATGTCATCCGCGCTATTGCTGAAGCCAGAGCCCACGGTGATCTCCGAGAAAATGCTGAATACGGCGCTGCTAAAGAACGGCAAGGCTTTATTGAAGGACGGATCAATGAAATT
>JAJNDI010000054.1 GCA_021156325.1 Gammaproteobacteria bacterium | reverse complement strand
CGACAATAAAAATAAAGAAGGGATGACGGGATTACTGTGGGCAGCGAGTCGCGGTTACACCCAAGCGATTCCCTGTTTATTAAGAAATGGTGCCCAGATTATTGAAAGAGATCGCGCGGGTATGACAGCCTTATTGTGGGCAGCTTCAAATGGTCATGCAGAGACAATTCACTGTTTATTGGAACAAGGGGCTACCTTCACGGAAAAAGATCAACGTGGGAGGACAGCGATATTTTGTGCTAAACAAAAAGCCCATGTTCAATTAGCGGCTCACCTCCAAGAATTGAAAGAGCGGGAAGACCTTAAAAGATTGCTCGTTGAATCACAGCAGAGAGCGGAGGAGCATAAAAATTTTTCGGTTCGTCAAGCGGAACTCGAGCAAGAGCTTGCAATAATTTTTGAAAAACAAGAAGTCGAATTAGCCCAGTTTCTGAATACGATTTGGTTTGAACTTACTCATCTTCTCTCTATGCAAACATCGTGTCCTGACATATTAAATGCGATCGACTTAAAATTTCCAAGCCAGTTAGTGGATGTGGCTGAACCACCCAAAGGCTTTTTTTCTGGCTTTTTTAGTAGCAGCAAACCAGTCAAATACAAAGCGCTCTCTGCCCAAATTGAAATAGTAAAATCTACTGCGAAGACATGCCAAACCAGTAACAAACTACTTTCAGATTCTTTATTGAACTTTGCCTCTTTGTGTCAACAATATAAAGAGCGCTTGGATTCAGCAAAGACGGAAGAAGAGAAAGCGATGTTGCAGGCGGTGCCCTCCATTGCAGCAGGGGAAGACATGGCACCTTTGGTGTTTCAAGGTGAAGCCGCTGATAAATTGACTCAATTAGGCAAAAAAGAGAATGAATTTGGGACAAGTACGGTCCATCCTATCGGCCAAGTCCATTTCAAGAAAAATCCTTATGCCCCTGGTATTGAGTTTATGGTAAGCAGTTTAGCTAATTTACTGGCAGGCCAAGGGACAACGCCCACGAAGCTTATCAAAATTATTGATAGGCACGGGATGCAGCATGTGTATCTTGCGTCCAAAACAGTGGTAGGAAAAGAACTCCATAAGGTCCTGCAACACCATCCAGATGCGATCAGCCAAGTACGATTAGACAATTTTAGTGCTATGATTCTGTTAAGTTTGCTCACCAACCCTCAAGATGGAAAAGCCGACAATTACATGGTGGAATTTAAAGCAGATAGCGAAGGTCGTCTCATTTCGTTAGATATCTTGGGAATTGATAATGATATTGCATTTGTGGACGAAGAAATTAGTAGAAAAATCAACCCGCATCATAATGGAAAAGGTTATTTTGTAAATGTAAAAAACGTCTTGTATTTCTTTCCGCAAATGGCAGAACCGATCAGTGATCATTTCAGAGAGGCGCTCTTAAAAAGGGTACCTGAATTGCTGATGATAGACTGGCTCGGTGGATTAGTGGAAAAAAATAAACAGTATGAAGCCTTATTAAACGAGCGTGTTTTTTCACACCTTGAGTTTTCAGGGAATGAGAAAGTGAGAGGGATTCAGCTGCCGATTAAACTACAACCAGGCATGGCAACGAAAATCTATCAGAAACTTGTCAGGACGTTTCAGCTTTTAAGAGAGAACCCTGGCCTCACGCACCAACAGTTATTTGAAGGCTTACAACCTATATTAGCGCAACATTATAAAAAAGTGAGCCAACAGCATCCCGATGACATCTTAGGAGCAACCGCTTATTTATACCAGGAAGCATTAGAGGATGAAAAAGAGATTGAAGCTTTTCGTGAGGAAATAGCAAAGGGTAACCTTTGTGCTATGACAAATGTTGTGTTAACGACAATACAAGAACACGATTTTGAAAAGAAGCGAACACAAGACTTGCGCGCCACGGTGATTGAAATCTTACGTGCATTCGACTGGATTCAATTTACCGGCAGTAGTGCGATCTTGGTTTTAGAGCAATTGAACGAATTAAAAAGTAGATGCTTTGGCCAACACCCATCGCTACTGCATATCGCTGTAGAATATAAGCTTTTTAACTTACTTCTCTTTTTATTAAAGAACCGGTTGGTAGATGTGCATGAGCGTAACGAGGGCGGTTACACCGCGATGCATATCGCAGCTAGTTTAGGGAACGTTTCTTTATTAAAAATGTTACAAGACCACGGCGCGGATTTAAATTCCTTGGATAAATTGGGAGAAAAGCCTGTGCATAAAGCCAGTCGACGACAACAGCACGAGGCTCAGCACTGGTTGGAACAGGCTTCTCAACAACCCATGGCGCCGGTTATATGGGCACTGCGGGCACAACAGGTTTTTTCTCCTACTCTGCCTTCGGTCTTTTCTTTGATAGATATTACACAAGAAGGGCCTAAGAAAGTATTGTTATTGGATGTGGACAATACGGTCATAAACAGTCAAGGGGAACTGAATCTCTCGCTTTTGGCCGCACTCAAGCAACAGCCCGTAGATAAGATATCGGGAATTATTATCCCTATCAATTGTTACCCTATGAGCGAGAAGTCAAGAAAGCTTTGCTGGCTCATCCCACTGTGAGCGATGGTGAACTTAATCAGCGCTACCAAACCTTGATGACGAGGGAGGTAGCGTTGATCAACCAACACATTGGCCAAGAGGTAGAAGGAGAGATGCCACGAGGCGGAAAAAAGCACTTGTTTGAACATGTACTTAAGCATCTTCCACGGGAGAGTCGTGTGCTGGTCTATGACGATAAACTAGAAGTCAATCAAGTCGCGGATTATTTGCGGGAGCATTCCCCCCTTGTTAAAGCACAACAATTGACTTTATTCTCCAAACGAGTGGATTATCGATATGGGAAGGAATCCATTTCTGCGTATACAGCGCCTTTGCAACATGTTTTTCCACTGTTTTCTGTTACTCCTCCCGCTCATCAATCGCATCATGTGGTGGTGATCTCGAGTGCGCTTTTACACAGGGAAGCATTTCAAGAAGAAAAAGTGAAAAAGGAAAAAGAGAAAGGGTCAAAGAGGGAAGAGAAAGAAGAGGAAGAAAAAGACACCTTGGATTCTGTGGTAGAACCCTCTATTGCCTCAGAAAGTTTAGAACAGTTCTGGGCCTTCTTACGTGGGGCGAACCAGTGCGTTGTACTAGAGACCGGTGATAGGCAAATGGATAGAGTGGCTCGAGAATATCTAGTATCACATGCAATCCCGATCACGGATACCTGGACAATGCCTGCTATTCATGCAGGGAGCGGCGCACAATTAATTGATCGTTTGGAAACATTTGCTTACAGGGTAGGGAACGAAGTTTTAAAGCATAAAGACATAAGCATTCGTTTAACAGTGTTCGATTCGGAGCCGCTGTATTTAAATGCATTGCAAGCCGATTATCCGAATGATGCAGGATTAGTCTGTATCGCCTTAGAAACCCTCTCTTCCTTTTCAGAGCAACACAGCCGATCCATTGCTAAACGAGATTATCAGTATTATCGTTCTTTATTACAGGATGAACGGTTGCTCTGGGACGACCAAAATCCAAGCGCAAGCGCCCATAATGAAAAAACCCCTATTCAGTTCTTAGAAAAACTGATTCAATTGACAGATATGTACATGAATGAGTACAGAGAGGAGAGTGTTCTTTTAGCTTTAGTACTAGAACTCGTGTGGGTCGGTCATCAGCAACCTAATACACCGAAAGCAAGTGCGCTCTATAAACAATATCAACAGGGATTCGAGACAAACCCAGAGACGGAGGATCTTATCTACGGTGATGCGGCTTCAACCGCTTCTCTAAGAAATAGTCCCCTCGCACGTCAAAAACTTGAGCGGTTGTTAAATATATTAGTACCTCGTTCTGCTTTCATGATACAAGAACAAGAAAAAGCTGTGCTAAAAGAAACCTCAATGAATGATTCTCAAGATAGTGTTCATCTATTATCTATCCCTTCTGGCTTGTCTACGAGCGGTCTTTTTAGTCCGACTGTCTCATCAATAGCTTCTGCCCATGCGAGCCACATTCCATTACTTACTCCTTCTTTCTCCGTGAGATCAGCTAACGAAAGTGAACAGGGAAAGGAAGCAAAATCAGCTGTAGGAGATGAAGATGCGTTAACAGAAAATCAATCACCGTACTGGCGCAGAAGTAGAAGTAGTTTAAGCGATAGCTAGTGAGCTTCTCTTCTTGCTTTGTGCTTATTTCTGGAATCCAAGGTTTTGGACAGAATTTTGTTGCCAGTAAGCAGAATTATCGGCAATTTTTGTATAAGAGTAAAAATGATAAATTAAAGTACACGCGATTACACTGTTCACTCACCGTCTGGCTGCTTCAAAGCCACTATGTCCTCCTCTTTCAAGCCTGTCACATCGGCAATCACATTGACAGCGATATGTTGGGAGAGCATACGAAGGGCTACTTCTTTTATTCCTTCTGCTTTGCCTTTTTCCATCGCTAATGCTTGCGCAGTCGCAAGCTCCACCTCACGAGTTTGGATCAGGCTGGCTTCTAAGCTTAAATTTTCCATATAACGGTCATAAGCTCGTCTGTCTTGTTCAGATAATTGCAGCACATCCATTCGCTTTTTAGCTACATCAATGCCTTTCGCCTTAAACCCTTCTTGAATCGCCTCATTTTTCAGTAAATACACCCATTCGTCGAAGCCATTTTGGATAATATTTTTAAAACGCTTGAGTTGAATCAGGTAATACGTTGGATAAATATCTTGCGGACGATGATAATCAAAATTTAAGTACGATTTTTTGTCGCTCTCGCTAAAAGCTAAGCTTTCTTGGGTACGTAGCCCCTTGAACTCTGTTTCACCTTTGTACAAATAATCAGTTCCTTGCCCTAGGTTAAATAATAAAATACTCACTGAAATCACTTTGGGGATGGCACTATAAGGTTGGCCTTTTTCAATATACTCGGTCACGACTTTAGAGGTGCCGAATAAAATTCGATGCCAATAATCCCATTCACTCGCCGTTTGGACTTCAATAATGATTTTTTGCTTTTTTTGTGTTTCAACAAGCAAATCGACGCGATTGAATTTATCGGTGTTTTGCTCGCTGTTCGATTCACTTTCGAGCAAGGAATGGATATGAATTGGCTCTTGCAACAATTCCGATAAAAACCCCTCCAAAATAACAAAGTTCGCTTTTTGGCGTAAGATATTTTTAATCGCCCAATCAAATCTGACAATTTTATGCATGGTCTTTTTACCTCTCTCTCATTTTTTAATGCACGTTTTTACTGGTTCTTTTACCTCAAAAAGTGAATTTATCCTTCATCTGTAGTGTCTTTTTACCAGGAAGGATGATAAAAACCGCTAAAAATACAAGGACGTTCTATAAATAAAAAGAACGGTCGCTTTCTGTTCTGCTATCTTTATTGACCTGTTTATTGAGTCTGGTTACCAATATAGCTCTCTATTTTATACAGTTAAGCTTACATTTTCCTTACATTTTTAAAATCAAAAAGAACCGAATGTTTGATCAAAAGATACACAGGAATCACAGCAAGAGAGCCGTAACCATACAAAAATTGCCGATAATTTGCCTTACTGGCAGTGTAAATTTGAATTTAAGCGCGCATTCAAATCTTAAACGCAACTAGTGGAACTGTGCATGTTACTCTTATTACCTCCAAACGCAAGTTCAAATGCTTCCTGAGGTGTTAAATAACCTAGGCCTTTTCGAGGCCGATTATTAAGCTCTCCTACAACAAGATCAAGTTGTTGTTCTTCAATTTCGCTAAAATCACTGCCTTTAGGAAAATACTGCCGCAACAATCCATTTGTATTTTCATTTAATCCGCGTTCCCAAGAGGAATAAGGATGTGCAAAATAAAAGTC
>JAJNDI010000053.1 GCA_021156325.1 Gammaproteobacteria bacterium | reverse complement strand
AGAAAAGGAAACTCTCATGTTAAATACTACCGATAAAATCATAAAACATAAAGTGGGATTGCTTAATCTTGCAGAAGAATTAGGCAATGTGTCAAAAGCTTGCAAGATGATGGGGTTATCGCGAGATACGTTCTATCGTTACAAATCTGCAGTTGAGGAAGGAGGCATAGAATCTCTTTTCGACCGAAGCCGGCGTAAACCCAATCTGAAGAATCGGGTGGACGAACAAGTTGAAGCAGCAGTAATAAGGTATGCGATTGAATTTCCAGCGCATGGGCAACATAGAGCCAGCAATGAGTTGCGTAAACAAGGCTTATTTGTTTCTGGCAGTGGCGTCAGGAGCATTTGGCTGCGCCATGAACTTGCTAGCTTTAAAACCCGTTTGAAAGCCTTGGAAGCCAAAGTCGCCACAGAAGGGATCATTCTTACTGAATCTCAAGTGGCAGCGCTTGAGAGGAAGAAATATGATGATGAAGCCTGCGGTGAGATTGAAACCCATCATCCAGGCTATCTGGGTTCACAAGATACGTTTTATGTAGGAACCTTCAAAGGAGTAGGCAGGGTCTATCAGCAAACATTTGTTGATACTTATAGTAAAGTTGCTTTGCCAAGCTGTATACGACCAAAACGCCTATTACGGCTGCTGATATGCTTAACGACAAAGTATTGCCTTTCTTCGAACAAGAATCGTTGCCAGTATTACGGATCTTGACGGACAGAGGTACAGAGTATTGTGGTAAAGCAGAACAGCACGATTATCAACTTTATTTAGCCCTGAATGATATTGAACACACTAAAACCAAGGCTCAATCTCCCCAAACCAATGGTATTTGCGAACGCTTTCATAAAACTATCTTACAAGAGTTTTATCAAGTCACTTTGCGTAAACAGATCTATACTGATTTGGAGTCTTTACAAAAAGAGCTGGACAATTGGATCGATCACTATAATAATAAGCGAACTCATCAAGGCAAAATGTGTTGTGGAAGAACACCCTTTGACACATTAGTTGATGGCAAGAAAGTCTGGAAGGAAAAATGTTTTAACTAAACTTTAACTGACAGACACTTCCTAAAAACCGGAAACTGTCCGATCAAGTTTGAGCTAGTACAATTAATTTAATGTATGCCCAGATAACTTCAACTCAATTCCAAAACTTGGTTAATTTTCTGATGGAACAAAAAAACTCTGCTACCTTCTCTCATTTTCGTTCCTTGATTCTGAATGATAACCCTGACTTAGGAGGAAAGATTGTCGGGCAATGCTTGGCTTTTATCTTGCGAGATTTCCCCACACTTCTTCGACTTGGCATATCCAAAACTAGTATTCAAGATGTCGATGTAAAAATTCTTTTAGAAACTTTAAATAACTACCGGGATGTGATTCCTTTAGAGGAAGATGAGCCATATTATGTTGGTGGTGTTGTATCTGATGGTAATATCAACCTTATGTTAAGGCCGTTGATTGAAATATTGACATTGGGCGTTGTTATTTCTCCTATTAACAGCCATGTTGATGATTCTGATAGGCATCAGGCATCTGTAAACCCCCCATTTTTAAGACTACCTAAAGGGTAGAAAAATCCGTTTTGCCTGTGAGTTGTTTACAGCGTTGAGCGAAGTGTACAGGCGACAATCCGGCCAACGATTCATGAGGTCTTTCTTCATTATAAGTATTTATCCACGCCTTAGTGATTTGCCTGACTTCTGCAATATCCCTGAACCAATTCATGTCCAAGACATCCTCACGGTAAGTTCGGTTAAATCGCTCTATAAAGCCATTCTGTGCAAGTTTCCCAGGCTGAATAAACTGGATCAGCACTTGGTTTTCCTTAGCCCAATTTTTGAATACCCCTGACTCAAACTCAGCTCCATGATCAACACGGATCATTTCTGGATAACCTCGCTCTATGGCGACTTGTTCCAGTAATTCAATCACCTGTTTTGCCGGCATGGAATAACGCGGCTCTACCAATAAACATTCTCGGTTATAATCATCCAGGATATTAAACGTCCTGAACTTTCTGCCGCATTCCAGTGCGTCCGACATACAATCAGCTGACCAACATACATTGCTGGCAATGGGCTGCACTAAGGCTTTAGCTTCTCCTTTGGGTATTCTTTTTCGAGCTTTTATCCGCAGATTCAAGCCATTTTCACAATAAAGCCGATAAACCCGTTTGTGATTCCAGGGCTTTTCATCTGCTTTGACCTTCAAAATCATCTTGTCAAATCCCCAACGATTATGTTCATCTGCTAATCGAAGCAAATAAGCTGATATCTCAGCATCTTTAACATCCTTTTTAGATTCATAGTAATATGCTGTTTTTCTGATAGAGAAGAGATCACAACTACGGATCGTGCTTAAGTCATATATCCTATGGGCTTCTTCCGCTAACAATCGTCTATCAACTCGGGGTACTTTTTTTCAATTACTTCCTTCAGAATTTTATGTTCCAAGCTGATATCCGCATACATCACTTTTAAACACCGATTTTCAGCTTCCAGTTCCTTTAACCGCTTTAGCTCAGGCACATTTATCCCTGAATATTTATTTTTTAACTTGGAGTAAGTCGGCGACGAAATGTGGTATTTTCGGCATAACTCTGTCAGCGCTACTCCTGCTTCCACTTCAGCCAGCATTGTCACTATCTCATTGCTGTTCAATTTACTTTTCTTCATCGTAAAATCTCCTGTTGGTTAATAAATTATCAGAAAATTCTACTTCTAAACAGTCTTATTTTACGGGAGGGTTACCATAAATTTAAGGAAGCAATATGATACTGTCCACGACTGGAGATATATTATCCAGCGCTGGAGCTGCTATATTTGGAGCGGGTATGAGCTTTAGTTTTATAACTTTAATAAATCGAAGGGATCCACCTTTGATCTAGCCCGGAAAAAACGGGTACTTAACTAAGCAGCCATTTGTACCTCAAAACAGGCGGGGCTTATTTGCTTTAACAAATGCTATGCCGTAGGAAAATAGTGAACGGCATCGAATTAACGCTAATTTAATATTTGCTCGTGCTTGGCTATGATCTTCTTTAAAACTTACACAATGATCACTGAAAATGAATCTCAAGCTGCACATGTTTACCGTTTCTTTAAAATGATCAATGGTGCTATTCAAGATTCGTTAAAAAGTAAAACGAACTGAACGGGGCACTTGCGAAAGTGTTTTTGGGAGAAGATAACGCGCATAGTATAGAATTTTCTAAAGTAAAGGAGTATAATACCCTAAAAATATTTTACTTTTTTCTAATTATTTAACAGGGAGGCTCATGTTTCACTCATCTTTGTCTAAAACGGTAAGTGACCTGTCTATTAGTCATCCCCACCAATTAGCACCGGCTAACCGCAATTATGAAACTTTATTAAAAGGGGTGGAAAC
>JAJNDI010000040.1 GCA_021156325.1 Gammaproteobacteria bacterium | reverse complement strand
AGGGTTTGTTCATGGGTGCCTGGAGCGGGGATCCCTACAATCCAGTAGTGTAAACCCGAGATAGGCAAAGGGGAACCCACGATTTGTTCAGCCAGTGCCTCGGGTTGGCTGGCACGATAAATTTTTCCATCCGATGTGGTGAGTACAAATTCATTCTGCTTACCTTGAAGCCTTGCCGAGGGGGTGCCGAGAGAGCCTAACAAGCGCAATTGCATCGTATCGGGTTTTTCTTGCCACTGGACATACAACGTGCTGGACTCTTTAGGGGTTTTAATACCCAGAACGCCGCTTGCTTGCCATGTCTTGAGGCGTGAAATCTGCTGTTGATGTACAGTCCAGGATGAACCTGTATTGGGAAGGGGGGATATAGAGATGCAGCCGCTTAAAAACAGCATGATAAAAAAACTGAAGCCGCATCCATGAAAACCAGCGGAAACATGGCTCTTTTTTACATCAAGAGAGAATAATGTCATACCTTCTCGCATTTATACCCGTGAGGCAGCTGGCGCTTCACAGTCAGCATTATTGTTTACCCGTTCAGCCTGCGGCGTTTCACTGCTTGAAGAAGAATCAAAAAATTTTATGTTAGCAGCAGTATTTTCCTCATTATAAGCAACTGCAGGCGTAGTACGAATTAAGGGCCACAATTCTTCTTCTACAACACGATTAGCAGAAAGTACTGCGCCTCGCATCGATGCAGGTGATTCAATGGATGTATATTCTCCTGCAAAAAAATAATCCCCTCTCAACGGGCTTTGCCAGCTCAGCGACAAATTCACCTTGTCCCACTCGAAAATAAGGATAAGCTGGATTTAATGGCAGATAAGCAGCGTCTGCTTTTAAGATCCCGACTATAGCAATAATCATCTCCAGGCTACGTTCCATACAGATAGCGATAATATCTTCACGCCGAAGTCCATCGTCGCGCAAATAATGCGCTAGCTGATTGGCTTGCTGGTTGATTTGGCCGTAGGTAAGCGTTTTATTTTGCATAGTCCTCTGTCCTTTAAATTCACTATATTTTAATTCTTGTAGGGTGAGTTTTTTATAATGAAGCAAGCAGGCTAATATAATAGCAACTCTAGGGAAAGATAAGCAATAGTACAAAAGTGCCCATTCTTGGCGTACAATCTTGCCAATATCGAAAATTAAAGGGTTGTCCATGCTGCTTGTTTCCGGCCTCAATCACAAAACAGCGCCGCTCGCCGTTCGAGAAGCCTGCGTATTTACAAACGACATCGTGCAGGAACCCTTGCGCGAATTGATAAGGGCTCATGACGAAGTGGCGGTTTTATCGACCTGCAACCGTACTGAAATCTATTATCGCGGGGGGCATCCCGATAATATCCTGAATTTTTTGCAGCGCCGCTTTCAATCCATTCACTTTTCGGTAGAGACCCATACTTATACTTATCGTAATACGGATGCGGTGCGCCATCTGCTTCGCGTTGCCAGCGGCCTGGATTCGGCCGCCTTGGGTGAGCCGCAGATTTTAGGACAATTGAAACAAGCCTATCAGTGTGCACAACAGGCGGGAACATTAGGCAAATCTCTGCATCGATTATTTCAATATGCCTTTTCAGTCACTAAACATGTGCGCACCCAAACGGGCATTGGCCAGCATCCGATCTCTATTGCCTATGCGGCGATTCAAGTGGCAAAGCAAAAGGTGAGTTGTCTTGCCAAACGCCGCGTATTGTTAATTGGCGCTGGCCAAACAGCGGAATTGGTGGCGCGTTATCTGCACTCATTGGGGGTTAGTGATCTTGTCATCGCCAACCGGGATGTGTTGAAAGCTGCTAAACTTACTCAGCAGTTTGGGGGGCAGGCTGCCTGTTTAGGGTCGATCCCTTATCATTTAAATACCGCCGATGTGGTGATTACGGCAGTTCAGTCTTCCCATCCACTGATTGAAAGAAAAACAGTAGAAGAAGCAAGAAGCGGTCTTGAAAAACACCCCTTGCTGTTAATTGATCTTGCTTTACCGCGAAATATTTCACCCGATTGTACTTATTTACCCAATATCTCTTTATATGCACTTGATGATTTGCAAGCAGCCATTGCCAGCAATATATCCGAGCGCCAAGAAGCCGCTAAAGAAGCGGAAACATTAATAGACGTCCATGTAGAAGCTTTTATGGCGATGATAAACAGTTTAGAGGCTGTTAATATTATTCGTGCTTATCGAGAAAAAATGGAAGAAACAAGCAATGCATTTTTGCTGGAAACGCAGCAACAGATCGCCAAAGGTGAAAATATTGAAAATGCCTTGGCTTCCCTCACACACCGTTTGCGCAATACTTTGCTGCACGCGCCGTCGGTTTTGATGCGCGAATTAGGTAAACAAGGCGATTGGGAATTGTTGAATACCTTGCAAACCTGTTTTGCCCCTGAAATTTCAAAGTACGATACTGAAAAATGAAAGCATCTCTTTACGAAAAATTAAGCCGCCTTGCTGAGCAGCATGAAGAAACAAGCCATTTACTAAGCGATCCGGCTATTATTCAAGATCAAACCCGCTTTCGCGATCTCTCAAAAGAATATGCTGAATTAGAGCCTGTGGTTCAAACATTTCAACAATATCAACGCGCGCAGCAGACAGAACAAGAGGCTTTGCAAGTCTTACAAGAAGACATCGATAGTGAAATGCGTTCCTTGGCTGAAGAAGAGATCCAGCAAGCTAAACAAGACCAGGAAAGATTAACGCAAACCTTGCAGCAATTATTATTGCCAAAAGATCAAAACGATGATCGCAATGTTTTTTTAGAAGTACGTGCCGGCACCGGCGGTGATGAGGCTGCTATTTTTGCAGGCGATTTATTTCGTATGTATGCGCGTTATGCAGAAACGCAATCCTGGCAGGTTGAGGTTGTTAATTCCAGCGAAGGGGAACACGGCGGGTATAAAGAAATTATTGCCAAAATTAACGGTAAATCGGTTTATGCAAAGCTCAAGTTTGAATCAGGCGCACACCGTGTGCAGCGTGTGCCTGAAACAGAATCTCAAGGGCGTATTCATACCTCGGCTTGTACCGTTGCCATCATGCCGGAAGTGGATGAAATCGATGCAATTGATATCAATCCAAATGACTTGAAGATCGATACTTATCGCGCTTCTGGTGCAGGCGGGCAGCATGTGAATAAAACTGACTCTGCTATTCGTATCACCCATTTGCCCTCAGGCGTGGTAGTAGAATGTCAGGAAGAACGTTCACAGCATAAAAACCGTGCTAAAGCCATGGCTTTATTACAAGCGCGCTTACTGAATGCAGAACGCGAAGCGCAGCGGCAGACGCAAGCTAAAACAAGGCGGGATTTGATTGGATCAGGGGACCGATCAGAGCGGATCCGAACCTATAATTATCCGCAAGGAAGGATTACCGATCACCGCATCAATCTTACTTTATATAAATTAGATGAGATCATCAATGGCAATCTGGATCAAGTCATTGAACCCTTGCGTCATGAATATCAAGCTGACCAACTCGCACAATTAGATGATTAACATAACGATAAAATCTGCTCTTCAATGGGCACAATCGGTATTATTTCCCAACGAAGATGCCAAACGCGACAGTGAATTGTTATTGATGCACGTCTTACAATGCGATCAGAAAACCCTTATTACTCAAGCAAGTCAAGCGTTAAATCCGCAAGAAAACAGCCGTTTTCAAGAAATGGTGTTATCTCGAAAGCAGGGACATCCCACAGCTTATCTGCTGGGAGAGTGGGCATCATTTGAATTAACCTTGACGGTGACGCCAGATGTGTTAATCCCGCGTCCCGAAACAGATGTTTTGATTGAAACGGTGTTAAAGATATTGCCTCAAGATGAAATGCTTTCTGTGGTTGAACTGGGCACAGGCAGTGGTACCATTGCTTTGAATTTGGCAAGTCTTCGACCCGCCTGGCAATTAACGGCAACCGATTTGTCCTTAGAAACTTTAGAGATTGCTAAAAACAATGCCAAGCGGTATGGTTTGCAGCGAGTACAATTTGTGAAAGGAGATTGGTATCAGCCCTTAACCGGTCAACGATACCATGCCATTGTCAGTAATCCGCCTTATATCGCGGGAGCTGATCCTCATCTTTCAGCGCTTTCATTTGAACCGCCGCTGGCATTGCTGGCGGGCCCAGAGGGGTTGGATGCCTTGAGAACGCTCATTCAGGAAGCCCCTTTGCATTTGTTAGCCGGCGGTTGGGTAATTTTAGAGCATGGTTATAAGCAAGGAGGGGCTGTTCGTACATTATTAATGCAGAGTGGCTTTACTCACATTGAAACGATAAAAGATTTATCTCATCAGGAACGCGTAAGTATGGGCTGTTATCAGGAATAGAAATTGCAGAGAATAGTGACTTGCTTTTCTCCAAAAAGCCCATTAGGATCTCCCAACATGCTGATCACAATGGATCAAAGAGAAGGTTTCTTACAACATGGCTGCAACAAAGAAAAAAACGAGCCCCAAAAAGAAAGTAACGGCTACAGCAAAAAAGCCGCCATCAGCTAAAAAAACCTCTTCGGCTTCTGCTGGAAAAGCAAAGAAGCCGGCTGTAGTGAAAAAGCCAAGTGTTAAATCTAAAACCGCAGCTTCTAAAACGAGCACTAAAAAACCTGCTCCTAAAAAAGCCGCAGCCAAAAAAGAAAGCCGTAAAACAGCACCCTCTAAACCTCTTCCTAAAAAAGAATTGAAGGGCAATACGCCCGTTAAAAAAGCCATTAAGCCCCCAGCTGCTAAAGCAGCGGCGCAACCAAAACCTAAAAAAACAGCGGTTGATTTGGTTAAAAAAGTGGCGACCGTGACTCACATTATCCAAGATAAAATAACCCAAAAAATACAGAAGAAAACGACTATCGAAACCAGCAAAGCTGCAGTTAAAAAGCAGCCTTTCTCGGTACATCCCAAGAAGGTAAAGCAAGCCATGACAACAGTCGCTAGGCCGTCTGTAAAGACGGATAGAATAACAACAGGGATGGAAAGAGACACTATGGAAAATATTATGTTAGGAACCCCGATGGGGGAAAATTTTATTGCCAGCAGCCATATTATGGGGATCCCCCCTTATCAAGCTGCTCCAGGCGAAGCTTATATGAACGAAACGCAGCGGCGGCATTTTCGCGATATTTTAAATCGCTGGAGAACCCAATTGATGGAAGCGGTCGACCAAACCATGTCGCATATGAAAGATGAAGCGGCTAATTTCCCCGATCCAAATGACCGCGCCACTCAAGAAGAAGAGTTTTCATTGGAATTGCGCACCCGTGATCGGGAGCGTAAGTTAATCAAAAAAATAGATGAAGCCTTGGAAAAACTCAAGCATGATGATTATGGCTTTTGTGAAGCTTGCGGCATTGAGATTGGGATCCGCCGCTTGGAAGCACGCCCAACCGCAACTTTATGCATCGATTGCAAAACGGTGTATGAGATCCGCGAACGTCAAACAGGTTAGTATTTTATTTTCAAAAACATTTAGAACTATATTAAATATCCTCAAAGCGATGTGAATATAGGCGAGGCGGCAAGATTGTGAGCAAAAGGAGCGTATAAATAGTACGTGATTTTTGTTCACTGCTGCAGCCAACAAAGCCTGAATTTAAAGTGCAAAGAGTATACAAGGAGATTTTTATGAAAAAGATTGCTGCATTACAGCAAAGGGGATCAATGGCAGGCGATACCTCCTTACATACACTGCATCCTGCAAGCTAGGAAGGGGTGAAGGGGGCTCTATCTATTTAAGCCTCCCCGAAAATGCCTAGGGTGTTTCCGGGAGCTTAGTCCCGGAAGCGAAGCTGTTTGGAATGCACATTCTAGCCTAGACCAAGGGGATAGGTCCCCCTACCATACAATTTTCAAACAGTTCTGTGTGATTTTGTATCTTTATTTTGATTATGGTAGAATAAATTTACTATTGCAAAACATAAAAATCAGAGAGGGAAAGGAGTGCCCAATAATGACAATTTCTGCGATGACTTATACACCGAAAGTGTTGTTAGTTGAAGATTTAGATTTTGCGCAAAAAATAGCAGTTTATGCCTTGGAAGCATGTCAATGTGAAGTTGATATTGCCAGCAATGGTACAGAAGCTATCGAAGCGCTTCATAATACTACTTATGATTTGGTGTTGATGGATCTGGGATTACCTGACATTGATGGTTTGACCGTAACCGAAACCATTCGACGCGCCACTGAATCACCCGCAAAAGATGTACCGATTATTGCATTAACTGCCCATATGGATGATAACATCAAGCAGGATTCTGTGCGTTCCGGTATGACTGCCTATGTGGTAAAGCCGCTGACAGAACCCGTTGCGCGTGATTTATTACAGCGGTATGTATTAAAGCAAACTGCGTAATTGATTTATCTTAGCTGTGCACTCTCTCCGCCCCTTTGGGCCCATCCTCTCCCGCTTTGCGGCTTAAAGCAAAGTGTGTTTATTTTTCCCCTCTCCTACGCAGTGGGAGAGAACAAACCGCCTTGCCGTTGGCGCGCGAACTCCGTGGGAGAGAGCGCTGCTGCGCAGCAACGGGGATATTTACACCAAAACTGCTTCTTTTCTTAATGTTTTTACTAAGTTAGCAGCTTCATCCTCATCGAGGCGAGGGCCTATTTTCATCACAATACGGCTGGCTGCGTAGTTGGCGATTTTGGCGGCTTGGATCAAAGAATAAGAATGCGTTATCCCATATAAAAATGCACCAGCAAACATATCGCCGGCCCCCACCGTATCCACTGCTTTTACAGGATACCCTTCTACGAAGTGGTTGCTCTCTCCATCACAAACCAAAGAGCCGCGTGCCCCCAGCGTGATCACAAATTGATGAGCATAGTGTTTTAATACATTGCTTGCGGCTTCTATCGTATCAGTTTGGGTGAACAATAAAGCTTCTTGTTCATTGCAAAAAAGCAGATCAACACCATCGCCTATCATTTTGAGTAAATTGCCTTTGCAATGGGTTACCATATTGGGATCAGACAACGTGATAGCAATACGGGTGCCATGAGCTTTAGCTTCTTGATACGCTGCGATAGAGCCAATCGTTGCATCTGCTTGTGCTGCTAAGTAGCCTTCTATATAAAGATATTCTGCTTCTTTAATGGCATCTTCTTTTAAGTCTTGACGTGAAAAAGAACCGGTTGCGCCCAAATGTGTACACATCGTGCGTTGTGCATCGGGCGTTACCAAAACAAACGAACGGCCTGTTGGAACGCCAGAGGGTAAATGCGTAGGGTTTAAGCATGTTTTGACACCTGCTTTTTGCAAAGCTTCTAAATAAAAATGCCCATCTCCATCATTGGCTACGCGGCAAGCATAAAAACCTTGTCCGCCAAATTGAGCCAAGGCAATCATGGTATTAGCAGCTGATCCGCCACAAGCACGTGTATGAGGCAAATCATGAAATGCCAGCGCAATTTGCAAAGCCCTTTCTTCATCAATTAAGGTCATGAGTCCTTTGTCTATTTGCAAATCGATAAGGTCACGATCATTGACTTCAATGGCAGTATCTACCAAAGCATTACCCAAGCCATAGACATGAAGAGGATGAGGAGCAGCAATAACATTTTTCATAGTGTTAACTCACTTAATAGAGGAAAGGAATGTTGAAAAGGTTTTATCGATGGCTTGGAGCGTATACTCAATTTCTTCCTCACCATGAGAGCTTGAAACAAAGGCACATTCATAAGCAGAAGGCCCTAAGTAAATTCCCTGCTTTAACATGGCGTGAAAATAACACTTGAAAGAGGCGAGATTGCTCGTATGCACATCTTCCAAATGCTGAACTGTGGAGGCTGTTGTAAAAAAGAGGGTAAATAAACTCCCTGCTTGATTGATGACTAATGGAATTTCTGCTTTTTTGGCTAATTCAGTAATTTTATTGACTAAATACGTTGTTCGTGTATTCAGGCGTTCATAAAAATCAGGTTCGCTTAATTGATTCAAGGTGGCCAAGCCTGCTGCCATTGTCACTGGATTTCCTGAAAGCGTTCCTGCCTGATAAACTTTTCCTAAGGGAGCGAGATGTTCCATAATATCTTTGCGCCCGCCGAAAGCACCGATCGGTAAACCGCCGCCGATAATTTTACCCAATGTAGTGAGATCAGGTTTTATCTCATACAACGCTTGTGCGCCGCCTTTCGCTATACGAAATCCCGTGATAACTTCATCAAAGATCAATAAACTCTCATAGCGATCACACAGTTTGCGTAAACCGTGTAAAAAACCAGGGACAGGAGGAACACAACCCATATTGCCTGCAACGGGTTCTACGATCACAGCTGCGATTGTATCGCCGAAACGGGAAAATAAGTCGCTGACTTCATCAAGATTATTATATTGGGCAACCAACGTATCTTGAATGACAGCAGGCGAAATACCGCTGGAGGTGGGTGTGGAAAAAGTCAATGCGCCTGAACCGGCTTGTACCAATAATGCATCATGATGTCCGTGATAGCAGCCTGCAAATTTAAGGATCTTTTGCCGCTTCGTGTAACCTCTGGCAAGGCGCAATACACTTAAGGTAGCTTCAGTGCCAGAATTGACCATGCGTATCATTTCAATATTGGGCATACAGTCGATGATCTTGTCAGCCAAGGCAATTTCTAATGGATGCGGTGTCCCAAAACACAAACCTTCTTTTGCACACTCTTGAATGGCTTTTACCACAGCAGGATGAGCGTGGCCTAGAATCATGGGGCCCCAGCCGCACACATAATCGAGATACCGTTTGCCGTCTACATCAGTGAGATAAGCCCCTTTTGCTTTTTCAAAAAAAATTGGCTCACCGCCTACGCCGCCAAAGGCACGTACGGGTGAATTAACGCCGCCCGGCATGCGTTTTCCTGCGGCTGTGTAGTATTCCTGAGATAATGACATGAATACTTCCTTTTACAGTTCAATCATTTCAAAACAATCTTTGTTAGCGCCGCAATCAGGGCAGCACCAATCGTCTGGAATGTCGTCCCAACGGGTTCCCGGTGCAAGACCTTCTTCAGGACATCCTTTTTCTTCATCATAGACAAAACCGCAGACAACACAGATGTAACGTTTATAAGGCTGCATAACTACTACTCTCTCATTAAAACAAAGGTTTTACCACTACCATAATAATTGCTCCCACTAATACAATCACTGGATATTCATTAAGCCAACGATAAAAAACATGGCTGTGGCGGTTTCTATCATATGTAAAATCAAATAATAATTTGCCGCAATAGAAATGATATACTACGAGCGACAATACCAATATCAATTTGGCATGCATCCAATTGGCATGCTCATAGACTTCAATATTCTGGTACAAGGCTAAAAAACCAAACAACACAGTGCCTATACCGCCTGGAGTCGCAATCCCAAAAAAGAGTTTACGTTCCATGATTTTAAATCGGGCAATGCTGATAGGGTCATTACTCATAGCATGATAAACATATAAACGCGGCAAATAAAACAAACCGCTAAACCACGTGACCATAAAAATGAGATGTATTGCAACAAGCCACAACATCTTTATGCTTTCCTTGTTCGATGATGCCAATAATGGATAGCCGGGATCAGCACAGATACGGCGATGATCCCCAATACCACCCAGGAAAAATTAGCTTTTACCCCGGCAATGCTGCCAAAATAAAAACCGACATATAAAAACAGATAAACCCAGAGTATACCGCCAATGATGTTATAGAGTGAAAAATGCGAATAACGCATAGCTGCAATACCTGCAACAAACGGTGCAAAACGGCGAATAACGGGAAGAAAACGGGCGATGATGATAGTTTTACCGCCATACTCTTCGTAAAAAACATGGGCTTTTTGCAGATGGCCAGGATTAAAAAATCGGGATTTTTGTTGATGAAAAATTTTAGGGCCTATCCAGTGTCCAATAGCATAATTCAGCGCATCGCCGCTAATAGCAGCGATACACAGGATAATCGCCAGATAATGAATATTTAAGGGGCTGTCAACAGCCAGGGTGCCTGCGGCAAACAAGAGAGAATCACCGGGCAAGAGTGGCAAAATCACAAGCCCGGTTTCACCAAAAACAATGAGAAACAAGATAATATAGGTCCAAAGTCCTGCTGTTTGTATCAAGCTTTGCAAGTACACATCGATATGTAAAAAGTAATCTATAAATTGTGTCAAAACAGACATCATACCCTTCGCCTTAGCGCTCAAAGTGGATGGATTGTACCAAAAATACCGCTTTATGGTATACTATGGACTATTAAATTTAGACGCAATTACAGGTGTTTCCATGTCAAGTCCTATCATTGTCACGCCGCCTACAGTTTCACTGACCGACAATGCAGTTGGTAAAATTCGTCAATTGATTGAAGAAGAAGGCAATTTGAGGCTGATGCTGCGGATTTTTATTACCGGCGGCGGGTGTTCCGGCTTTCAGTATGGGTTTGCCTTTGAAGACACGGTGAATGAAGATGATATCGTTGTGGAGAAAGCGGTCAGCGAAGAAGAGGATGAAGAAGGCGGTGAGGGAAGAGGCGAGGGCAGCTTAGGCGCTATGGGCCGATTGTGTTCAGTGAAATTGCTGATTGATCCGATGAGTTATCAATACTTGGTAGCGGCGACTATTGATTACAAATCCGATGTCAGCGGCGAACAATTCATTATCAATAATCCCAATGCGACCACCACGTGCGGGTGCGGGTCGTCTTTTTCAGTATGACGCTGCCCGTCATCCCAGAAATTTTGCGTCAGCAAAATTTCCGGGATCCATGCTTTTTCTCTTATTAAGAATTTAAGAATCCCGAACAACGCCTGCGGCGTTTCCGGGATGACACAGCAGGGCTGTGTGGCTTGCGGATTGTAAGTAAGAAAAGGAATTTACAGGATAGCAAGGGATTTTATGCCAGATAAATTCCACCCAGAATACACGGTCTTTTTGCACCGGTTACAGCAGGCAGATTCCCCGGTTGATGCTCCAAGGTTTGATGAGCAAGCCATGCAAAGGCCATGGCTTCTACCCAGTCAGGTGAAATACCATAAGCATCGCTTCGGCAAACAGTGCCTTGCCAATGCGCTGCAATCCGTTCGCGTAAGTAAGCATTGTGCGCCCCGCCGCCGGTAAGGATAAGTTCACTGCTTTTGGGTACGTTTTGTTGCAACAAGGCTTGGCAAAGGCTTTGCGCTGTCAATTCGGTTAAGGTGGCTTGTATATCTTCATCGCTAAGAACAGTGTTATTGTTAAATACCTTTTTTAAGGTTTCTTCTAACCACGCGATATTAAACATTTCAGGGCCGGTGCTTTTGGGAGGCTTTTCTTGAAAAAAAGGCATTGTGAGTAATTGTTCCAATAATCCCTGATGACAAGTGCCAATGGATGCCCATTTGCCGCCAGCATCATAAGGGATATGGCGTTTTTGATTAGACCATGCATCGATTAGCGTATTACCCGGACCTGTGTCAAAACCGATAACGGGTTCTTGGGGTATTAATAAAGTCACGTTAGCAATACCGCCAATATTGGCAACCACACGAGGTTTTTCATCAGTGTAAAAAAGCGCATAGTGAAAAGCCGGCACCAAAGGAGCCCCTTGTCCGCCGGCGGCAATGTCGCGGCGGCGAAAATCAGCAACCGTTGTAACGCCGGTAAGTTCCGCGATCCGATTCGGATCAGCGATCTGTATAGTATAAGTTATATCGCCTGTGGGTTGATGCCGCACGGTTTGTCCATGCGAGCCGATGGCACGGATCTCCTGAGCTTTGACTTTGGCTTTAGACATTAACTCCAAACAAGCTCTTGCAAAATGATGCCCCAGTTTATTATCGAGTATAGCCACTTCTTCAAATGGAGCACTTTGTCCGTGCAGTAAATTCAAGATAGCTTTACGCAAATCATCAGGGTAACCCAATTCAAGGGTTTCAATAAGTTGAATATCGCGTTTGCCGATACTCACCAATGCAGCATCAACACCATCGGCACTGGTTCCTGATAATACGCCGATATAATAGGGTTTCATCCTGGCTAATTCCCCTCGGTTCGGGAAAACGCCATCTTTGGCACATCTTGCGTGAAAAAAGAAAGCGAAAAATGCTCATTTACGTCTATGTAAACTGCGCTTTTTGGCTTTCTTTTTTCCCGTAACCTGCATCCAAATCTGACGTTTTTCAGGCTTTTCATAATAAGGGGTAAGCACTTATGTTTCATCGTTTAAGCTCCCAGCGTTTGAGCCGATCCCGGCAATAAACGCAAGTAATAAGCAGCTTGCTCTGAAAAGGCATGAGTTTCTTTGGAAGCAATGGGTAATGCAGTTGGCAAGGCCGTGCTCATAGGATTGCGCGGTTGGTCGTAGATACGCAATTCATAATGCACATGCGGACCATCGGCAACACCTGTCATCCCCACATAGCCGATGATTTGACCACGTTTTACGCGAGAACCCATATGCAGCGATGTATTAAAACGCGACATGTGCGCATAGCGTGTGGCATAGCGGCGGGAATGCTGTAAGAAAACGACTTTACCATAACCGCCTTTGCGACCAATAAAAGAAACTACCCCATCGGCCGTAGCTTTAATAGGCGTTCCCATCGGAGCTGCTAAATCAACACCGTAATGCGGGCGTTTATAATGTAAAACAGGATGCATACGATTGGGTGCAAAAGGAGAGCTCAGCCGGGTATAGTTTACGGGAGAGCGCAAGAATTCACTCTCCAAACTGTCACCCTTGGGCGTGTAATAATGTACATCGCCTTGTTCATTGACGTAACGAACGGCTTCATAGGTTTTGTGATTAACCACC
>JAJNDI010000039.1 GCA_021156325.1 Gammaproteobacteria bacterium | reverse complement strand
GCCGTGCCTATGTGAAATTATTAGAAAAGGAACTTTTGATAACAAAATGTATATAGAAGTGCTTTCTGTAATAATATTGGATGGTTGGGGAAAATTAGAGATCATATCAGATGAAGAATTCCGTGATTTATTATTAGAGGGAAATGAAGAATTTAGAGCTTTTATCCTCCACTACTTAAGGTGGCGGCCGCTGAATACCCCAGATATATGGAGTAGAAAAATAATTGTTTTTTTGGAAAAAATTTGGCCAAAACAAAAGAAAGTCAAAAGTAACCGAATTTCTACAACTCTTTGGGAATTGGCTTTATCTCAAAAAGATAATTTTCCCGAAGTCAGTAAACTGGTTGCCAACTTGGTAAGTAAAATTAAGGGGGGGTATATTCAAGAAGAAGAAGGCGAAAACTTAGCCTCTCAATACCCAAAAGATTACCTTGGTTTGCTGTACGCAGTGTTACCTGATAATGCTTTTGAATGGCCATATCGGATTATGGATGTTTTAAAAAAAATTGAAGAAACTGATCCTAAACTTTTAAAAGATGTTCGTCTAATAGAATTGAAGTCCAAATTAAGTGATCTCTGATTGTGTCCAACCAAATGATGTAAGTGTTTTTGCTATTCTTTGCTATCATCAAAAATCTGCCGTGAAAATAGCCTGCCATGAGTTGAGGAGCCTACTGATAAGCGCATGCTTTGCGGACAAGTAAAAAAGAGTACGAGGGATCATTAAAGTTTTACTTGTTAAATTTGAATATCTGGCCGCTCCTACATAAAGGAGGGTGAATTACTTCACCTGCTCTGCAAGATATTGCTTATACTAATGTATAGCTCAAAACATTCTACTGAGCTGTCTGGCTTCTTAGATCATTTTGTTGATACTTGAACATTAAAGCCTTGACGTGTTATATATTTACCTATTTCGATTAAATATGTTTCATCAATATTAGAGTTTATCAGATTAACTACTTCTTTACCTATAGAAGTAATACTGTAAACAGGTAGGATTAGATTCTCTTTCTTAGGATCTGAAGATGTAACAATAAATAGTTTATCTCCAAAGGTTAATGTGATCGCAAATCTGTCAGCATACATAGAGACAAAAGCGTGACGTAAAGACGGTCCTCCTACACCCTGAATTAATTGCAGTTCTTGACAATGAAGCAGTAATTCAGCTGGAAGATTCATTACGCTATCAGCTTCCGACACTATAAAATTATCTAACATAAACGGGGCGAGCTTACTGATTGACTCCGCGTCTTTTTTATTAAGTTGCTTTATAAGATTTAATGTCCTAAGAGAATATTTACCCGGGGATTTTACTTCTCCGGCTAAAATCTTGCCCCATAATTGCTGTAATTTTTCTTCAGAAACCAAACCGGCGTACTCAAACCATTGAGTTAGCCAATCTTGATCTACTGCTTCCTCTGACGGAGTGCTTTGATCGTCTTTTAAAGTTTCTTTAGCATGCAAAATTGCTTTACCGATATTTAACTCTTTAATCATTGTTTTAATTGTTTGATTAGACCTGGCTGTTTTAATATAATTATTAGCGGTATTATCGATTTCGGGATTAGGTATTAGGTTAAACTGCGAATCTAACACAGCTTTACCTTGTTTTATAAGTTCTACATCTTTTTCTGTCTGAGCCGATAGAAGTTTATCGCGTCTTTCACTTTCTAATGAAGCGCCAGCTATCCTAAGAATTTGCCAAGGGGCGAGATAGCCTGCTACGCTCTTTTCTAGCGTTTCTATCAACTTGCACACCAATTTTCCAGGAATAGGAATAGGGATAATAAGCATAAACTTAAACTCCAAAAGTTAATAAATTGCAAATAGAACGAATTAGTTTGTTAAGGCGCCTATGACGTTAATACTTTGTCTATCAGGCGCGCTTGTCTGAGCGGTGATCATAACATAGTGGTTTGGATCAAGCGGAGCATCAGAAAGCTGGCTATCCTCTGGTGGTATTAAATTAGATTCCGATGCGAGTATTGCGGAATTTTGTTGATAATACATATACGCGCTCCTTGTAGATTATTACTAGAATGTCTTGCTGCTTAAATAATCAGCGAGACATAATGGCAATATGTGCGGTTACCCTGGTTTTGCTTTTTTCGCAATATTGCTTCAGCAAATTTTGTCATGCCCACTCATAGTAAGCAATGGCATTTAGTTACAAATTTACAATTTAGAATAATACGGTCAAGGGCGAGAGTTATTCATTTTTTCCGAAGGCAATCCAGATGAGAAAAGGGATAGGGGTAGTGGCAGATATAGTGGTGGCTGCAGACTGAGGAGCCAAGGTGCCTTCAGCCAAGAGGTGTAGCGACGGCGATCTGTGTTCAATTCAGATTCATTTTTAGAGATATTCAGCTATTAGGAGCAGTGGTTAATTCACAGGAATTTTTCTATTTTTTTTCTAAAATTTTTCTAGGAAGTTTTTTATACAGCTCAATTTAACTTTAAAAAATCAACGAAGTAAGATGATTCTCTAGGAAAATTTGGTGCCCGGGGCCGGACTCGAACCGGCATGGGATTTAAGTCCCGAGGGATTTTAAGTCCCTTGCGTCTACCTATTTCGCCACCCGGGCAAAAAATAATCAATTGATGGGTGAAAGGTCGTCATTAAAGAAGCCGAAAGGGTATATGCCTTGCTAAATAAAGTCAACCCTCTCTCGTTCATGAATCCACAGCTTTCGGCAGCGGGCTTGTATGCAGGCGGGTATACACACTTTGGAAAAGCAGATGCTTTAAATTATCCATCCTGAATGGAAACAAAATCCCATTCAAGTGATCGACTTCATGTTGAATAATGCGGGCATGGAAATCACTGGCGATGCCTTCCACATATTCTCCTTTTTCATTATATCCGCGATAGTGAATTCGTTCATAACGCGCTACCAAACCGCGTAATCCCGGTACGCTGAGACAACCTTCCCAATCCACAATTTGTTTTTGAGATAAAACTTCATATTTTGGATTGACTAATACTTGAAACGGCACAGCTGCTTTATCAGGATAGCGCTCATTTTTTTCAAAGCCTAAGCAAATAACTCGTTGATTGCAGCCAATCTGCGGCGCTGCAATTCCCACGCCTCCCTCTGCTTTCATTGTTTCTTTCAGATCAGCAATCAGTAATTGCAATGAATCACCAAAATCAACAACCGGTGTTGAGACTTCAATTAAATTGGGTTCTCCCATTAACTTAACAGTTTGTCTTGACATAAGATTATTATCCTTTTCGTTCTTCGATAATCCAAAAAGCCAGGAGGGTACCTATAAGATAAGCACACAAAATCAACATGCTGCCTGCTTGATAAGGCTCGGTAAAACGGTGACGTCCCCAAAAACCAATCACTGCTCCCATGAGCGGTTGAAAACAAGCGCCTGAAATGACTACAGCCATATTATTAAAAGCAATAACGGTGGATTTGACTCGTTCCGAATTATTCTTTCGAATGACAGCAAAGCTCAAAGCTTGGCCTGAACAAGCAGCACCTGCAATAAATAAAGCGATGATGAGAATGAACTCAGACCAGGGATGAATTAATACGACCAAAAAAGCAATGACTCCTGTGGCAGCTGACAGGCGTAATGGAATGAGCCGATTATTTAAGGTATTGGCTAATAATCCTAATAAGGGACTCCCCACTGCAAGCCCTAGCCACATCATGGAAATGACAAATGCCGCTTGATGCAAGGTCAGATTATCAAAGTGCATTAAAAAAGGCACACCCCAAAGCGATGCAAACCCCGACATCGGTGCCCATAATAAACAAGCATATAATGCAATCATCCAATTTTGGCGTGAGCGGACAATACCCAGCAAATCATCGCGAATGTGAGTTTTGCATTCAGTATGCGTAAAAGGATGTTGGTTAATCTGGTAGTTCAATACGCGCCAAACCACAATGGCCAGAACGATTCCTATAAAAGCACATAAAAATAGAGTCTGCCGCCAGCCTAAATGTAAAATGGCAAAGCTCGCCGGAAATTGCCCGAGCATAGCCCCTAGCGCCGCCAGCGCTTGGGTAATACCTGCAATCAATGCAAAATGCTGCTGCTTGAAGAGATCCGAGGCAACCACCAACACCGAGACGAATGCGAAAGCTGAACCAATCCCCATCAATAAACGTGCAAGAGTACCCGTATAAAAATCTTGTGCCAGCCCAAAGAGCAAAGCACCTGCTGCACACACTAAAAGAGCACTCGTAATGATGTTTTTAGCGCAGAATCTGTCAAACAATAAACCAGAGGGGACTTGCATTGCCGCATAGGTATAAAAATACATGCCTGACATTACACCTAACATCACAACGCTCAGTTGTAAATCTTGCATCAAATTAGGCGCAATGACACTGGGCAAAACTTGCAGTGCCATCTCAAACATTAGAAAGCAAGCCGCTACCATATACATACTAATGGCTCTTTGAGGCGATAGCTCCGTAATGATACTGGTGTTGTTTTCGTTTGGGCTCTTCATAGAGTAGGGCATTGCCTTTTAAAAGAATGACGAAGAGTATAGGTAGAGAGAATGATGAAGTAAAGACACATGCCGGGGCTTGTAGGGTGAAAGAGCCTGATCTACAATAAATCCAAGAGGAAAAGAGGGGGGCTAAATGACGTTTGTAGTAACTGAATCTTGCATTAAATGTAAATACACAGACTGTGTAGAAGTTTGTCCGGTGGATTGCTTTTACGAAGGCCCCAATTTTTTGGTTATTAACCCTGATGAATGTATCGACTGTGCTTTATGTGAACCTGAATGTCCTGTCAAGGCTATTTATGCCGAAGAAGACTTACCCGAAAAATATTCGGAATATCTTTCACTGAATGAAAAACTTTCCAAAGAATGGCCGGTATTGACCACCAAAAAGGATGCTCCTCCCGATGCTAAGGAATGGGAGACGGTAGAAGATAAACGCCATTTATTAGAAGAATAGAAGGGCTGCTAGAAAAACCCCCAATCATAGATTATCTCCTCTTCTAATCGAAGAGGGAACGCTTCTGGAAAACAAAGTCTGGCTATTTGTCTTAAATGTCCTTCTGCCAGGACAGGAGATTCCAACAGCGCTTGCTCTGGGCGGTGTTTTTTTAAAACTGCATTTAATAAACAATAAGCATTTTCTATTTTATTTTCAACGGTGCGAATGGGATTAAAGAAAGCAGTGAAACGAGCGGCTGCAAAACCGGCTAACGAATCCTGATTCGTTGTTTGCAAAAGAATATACAATTTAATAATGGATTCTTTTTCAATGCTCGTTAATTCTGTTTTCTGAAGTAAAAGAGACAATTTATTTTTAAAAACATTTTTAATGTGAAAATCTAATGCTTTTGCATTTTTCCTCTCCAAAAAGAAATTTATTGCTGCCGGAAACAGGTCGTTTTTTCTATCATTTTCGAGTATTTTAGATAAAAGAAAGTAAGCATTATCACTGTCTTGATATGCTGCTTTGAAAATAGCATGGCTTTGATCAGGCATTTCTACTGTATATTGGTTTAACAGTATACGTACTATCTCATATTCTTTTTTTTGGGCGGCCAGCGCTAATGCACAAATTCCCTGTTTTTGTGTCATATGAATATCAGCTCCATTTTCAATCAATAAGGAGACGATATCCGCTTTTCCCCGCTCAGCAGCAAACATCAAGGGCGAATACTGATCAATATTTTGATCGTTGACTATGCCTTTAACTTCATCCAGTAATGCTTTGGCTAGTTCAGTATTTCCTGTTTTTGCTGCATAATGCAGCAAAGAATTTTGTGTTACGGTTTTCCTGTAATAATTCTCCTCATTAATGACCTTGCTGATTTCCAACTGAATAAGTTCGGTTTTTAAAATGGCAGCTAAATGAAGAGCCTGCGGTTTATGATTTCCAAGACAATATACTATTGAATTAATTACAACATGATCTTCTTTTGAACTCTCGTTATAGAGGCTGGTTTTCAGAAAATTAGCCAAATAACGCCTTTTACCAAAACGAATTTGATAAATTGGGCCTTTATTAGCATCATAAATAAACCACGATCCTATATGCCTTTCGCCTGCAGAAGGATAATAACCTAGCACAATAGCATGATTCGCAGAAGGGTGATATTGTCCGATCGTGATGAAAAAGGGAATATTTCTTTCTTGTTTATTTTTTTTATCAATCGGTGTTCTCGCATACTCTTGCAGAGATTTTTCTAAAGATCGAACATAATGATCAATTTCTGTATGCAGAAATAAACCTGGAATAACCAGTACATTGTGTAAGCCTCCTTGCTGTTCTACTATTAGAGGCTCAATTTCAAAAAGAGGACTATAATCGTTTCTATTGTAGTCTATCAGCTGTAATGTAATAAAATGTAAATAATCTAAGGGCCGCTGAGAGATAATAATGGTATTAAAAAAACAGTGAAGTTCTAGAACCTGATCTTTTTGCAAAGCAGGCAATGTGGATTTCAAATCCTCTGGACAATCTCTTGATTTAAAGAGGCTTCTGATAAGACACAAACGGCTGTTAAAACTAAAGATAGTCTGGGAGCCGCTTAAAATGGCACACCCTGCAGTTAACTGGAGTCCGTAACAATGTCCTTGTTTCGCCAAAGGGATGGCGGCGGGAAGATAACCCAACGCTTGTGCTGTTAAGAGTATTTCTGCGTGTGTGGAGAATTCTGCATGCCAACTATTCATGGGAAAAGCCTCATTAGTGTAATTTTTATACGGCCTGGTTTTTCGCTTTATATTATTGTTGCGAAGATAACATATAATATATTGATATTGTAGTAATTAAATAAAACACGCAAGGGTTTTGCGCTGCTCTTATACTTATTGTTAAAATAAAAACCATGAATCACTATCTTGCCATCGAAACCACGACTGATATTTGTGCAATTGCATTGAGCCAGGGACTGCAGCTCGCTGCCTGTTACCATTCTTTAGCCCGCACCCATGCAGAACACATCTTGAGCCTCATTGATGAAATAATGGCAAAAAATGCCTGTGATCCAACGCATCTTGAAGCCATTGTGGTAGGAACCGGACCGGGGAGTTTTACCGGTGTACGGCTGGGGTTAAGTGTGGCACAAGGGTTAGGGTATGGTTTTAATGTGCCTATCGTTCCTGTGAACAGCCTGGCAGTTATTGCCCAAGCTGCCTGCTTGTTATCCCCCTCTTCTCAGTGCATCACCGTTGCTGTAAATGCCCGGCAGGGAGAATGTTATTATGGAGTATTTTCTCCTGACCAAAAAGATATTCTGCAGACAGTGGGTGAGATTAAGCTTCTGGCTTTATCTGATTTAAATCGCTTATCGGCCCAAGGGCTGCGGGTGGGGAACGCCTGGGCGATAAATAATCCCGAACAAGATCACCTTCTTATCAGCCTTGAAGCGCTGCAGTCGTATTTGCCTGAGGCTTTGATTTTGCAAGGGAAACAAGTGCTTTCCAAAGGCGGTGCGGTGCTGGCCTCTGCCCTGAAAGCGAACTATGTTCTGGATGCACTGTTTACACTGAAAAAACAAGACCTTTCCTAAGTGATCCGGTATAATGCACGCCGTTGTAAGATAGGCATTCTCTTAGCATACAAAGCGCCTTCGTACCAATTCTGTGGAGAAATGAGATGACAACAAAACCAGAAATGAGTGAAAAAGAAAAATTAATCGCCGGCTTGATCAAACTGTTTGAACAACGCCTCCCGAAGGGGCAGGCTGTCTTAGTGGCAAAGTTTGCACGTTATTACTTCGCCTATACTTCGATGGAAGATTTGCTCAGCAAAGAAATAGACGATCTTTATGCGATTGTTTTATCCCACTGGACATTCTTATATCAGCGTCAACCGGGCGAAACAAAACTTCGACTCTTTAAACCCTCTTTTGAAAAAGATGGATGGAAATCTGCGCATACCATTGTTCAATTGATAGAAGACGATATGCCTTTTATCATCGATTCTCTGCAAATGGAAATCAACCGCCTGGGTTTTACAATGCATTTTATGATTCATCTCGGTGGAATCAAACTTTTGCGTGATAAAGAAGGGAAAGTCATTGATATTTTTCCTATGGATAGCAAAAATGCTGAGGCTTTACCGGAAGCCCCCGTTTATATCGAAATTGATGGACAAAACGATATTGAAACCCTGCCAGATTTACAAACCAATTTATTGCGTGTCTTGGCTGATGTACAGATCGCTGTGACCGACTGGCAAAAAATGCGAGACAAAGTGCATCAAACGTTGGAAGAGTTAGAAGCAGCCCATTTGGACCTGGATCCCAATGAGCTGGCTGAAACCAAGGATTTTCTCAAATGGATGGTAGATGATCATTTCACTTTCTTAGGCTGCCGGGATTATGAATTGGTAGGCTTGGGGCAAGCTCGTGAATTGCGTATTATTGAAGGATCAGGTCTGGGAGTGCTCAGGGAAGATGGCATAACCCATTCGGCACGTTTATTTTCTAATATGCCGATTGAGGCGCAACAGTTAATTTTATCTCATGATCAACTCTTGATTATTGCTAAAACCAATACGATTTCTACCGTGCATCGTCCTGTACACACCGATTATATTGGCGCGAAGCTCTTTGACAAAAAAGGCAATGTGATTGGGGAAAGAAGATTTATAGGCTTATATACTTCAACAGCTTATAATAGTAATCCCAAACATATTCCTTTTTTACGCCGCAAAGTGGCAATGATATTGGAAAAATCACAACTTCCCTTAAACGGTCATGCAGGAAAAGCGTTGTTAAATACCCTTGAAACTTTGCCTCGCGATGATCTTTTTCAAGCACCGGTTGACGAATTGTTGACGCTTTGCATGGGTATTGTCCAAATCCAGGAACGCCAATTGATCCGCTTATTTGCGCGTAAAGATCTCTATGGGCGTTTTGTATCTTGTTTGGTTTATGTGCCCCGAGATCGCTTCAATACAGCTTTGCGGGAACAAACAGAGCAAATTCTGCTGGAAGAACTACAAGGCACCAGCACCAATTACTTTACTCGTTTTACTGACTCTGTTTTGGCTTGTATGCATTTCATTGTGCGCGTTAATCCTAAAAAACCTCATGAGTTTGATCTTAAAGCGATCGAAAAGAAAATCATCGATGCAGCGCGTACCTGGCAGGATGATTTAAAGCGGGATTTGTTGGAACATTACGGCGAAGAAAAAGGTATAAGACTGTTTCAGCGTTATGTCAAAGTTATCCCCGCAGGCTATATGGAAATGGTTTCATCGCGTGCCGCAGTATTTGATATTGAACGTATTGAAAGCATTACAGAAGAAGAACCGCTTGCTATGAGTTTTACAAAACCCATGGAAGATGGTGAAGAAACGCTGCGCCTTAAACTCTATAGCCTTCAAACGACCCTGGTTTTATCGAATGTATTGCCTATTCTGGAAAATATGGGATTGCGGGTCATTGGAGAACGGCCTTACCGTTTTCGATTTTCATCAACCCAATGGGCATGGATAAATGAATTTACTTTGCAACATTGTAGTGACCGTGAGTTGAGCCTTGAGAAAGTAAGTACTGTTTTTGAAGAGGCTTTTAAGAAGATCTGGTTTGGCCATATGGCCAATGATGGATTCAACCGCCTCATATTGGAAGCCGGTATTATGTGGGAAGAGGTTCGTATTTTACGGGCTTATGCAAAGTATTCCTGTCAAATCGGATTTACCTACAGTCAAAATTTAATAGAAGCCACTTTATCTCGATATCCCGATGTAGCGCGATTGTTAGTTGAATTATTTCATTTGCGTTTTGATCCCCTGCGTCAAACGGGTAAGGCAGTGGATATGGAGAATATAGAAAGTCAATTACATAAATTGATTGACTCGGTTACGAGTCTCGATCAAGACAGGATTTTACGCCATTATTATGAACTTATCATGGCAACTTTACGGACTAATTACTATCAGAAACCTGCAGAGGGGAAAATAAAAGCCTACGTTTCCTTTAAATTTGATCCGCATAAAATAAGCAATATGCCTTTGCCGCTGCCTATGTTTGAAATTTTTGTCTATTCGCCTCGCTTTGAGGGGATCCATTTACGTGCAGCCAAAGTAGCCCGTGGCGGATTACGCTGGTCAGACCGCTTTGAAGATTTTAGAACAGAAGTCCTGGGGTTAATGAAAGCCCAGCAAGTAAAAAATGCGTTGATTGTGCCTTTGGGTGCCAAAGGCGGTTTTATTGCAAAACAATTGCCGCAGCAAGGCAGCCGTGAAGAAATTATGCAAGAAGGGATCTATTGTTATCAAAACTTTATTCGGGCATTGCTGGATATTACCGATAATTTAAAAGATGGTGTGGTTATAAAGCCGAGAAACACGATTTGTTACGATGAAGATGATACTTATCTGGTAGTGGCTGCCGATAAGGGAACAGCCACTTTTTCTGATATTGCTAATGAAATTGCCCAAGAATATGGTTTTTGGCTTGGAGATGCCTTCGCTTCAGGGGGCGGTACAGGTTACGATCATAAGAAAATGGGTATTACTGCCCGTGGTGCCTGGGAATCCGTTAAACACCATTTTCGTTCCCTCAATATAAATATTCAAGAAACGCCTTTTACTGTGATTGGTATTGGCGATATGGGGGGAGATGTTTTTGGCAATGGGATGTTGTTATCGCGTCAAATAAAATTAGTCGCGGCATTTAACCATGTACATATTTTTATTGACCCTAATCCTGATCCGGCCACGAGTTTTGAAGAACGTCAGCGCTTGTTTAACACTCGCGGCGGTTGGTCTGACTATAATAAAGACTTAATTTCTGTCGGGGGCGGTGTTTTTTCTCGCACGGCTAAATCCATTGCTTTAACACCTGAAATCAAAGCATTGTTAGATGTCGATAAAGAGTCTATGACGCCAGTTGATTTAATGCACACTATCTTAAAAGCCAAGGTTGATCTTTTTTGGAATGGGGGTATTGGGACGTTTGTAAAAGCCTCTACTGAACAACATACGGATGTCGGGGATAAAGCCAATGATTTGATCCGCGTCAATGGCAATGAATTACGCTGCCGTGTTCTAGGCGAAGGCGGAAATTTAGGGGTTACTCAATTGGCGCGCATTGAATATGAATTACAAGGCGGGCTGCTCAATACCGACTTTATTGATAATTCAGGCGGTGTAGATTGCTCTGACCACGAAGTCAACATTAAAATCCTGCTCAATAGCATTGTCCAGCGCGGGGATATGACTGAAAAGCAGCGCAATCACTTATTGGCAGAGATGACAGAAGATGTCGCTGAACTGGTGTTAGCGCATAATTACCGTCAAAACCAATCTATTAGCGTTATCCACAAACAAGCACGGGATAATTTAACAGTCTTAGCGCGTTATATGCAGGCACAGGAACGTAATGGAAAATTAAGCCGCAAATTGGAATTTCTGCCTAATGATATCTTGTTAGCAGAACGCAAAGCTAATGGAAGCGGGCTGACAAGGCCGGAAGTAGCAGTTTTGTTATCTTATAGTAAAAACATTACCAAACAGCAAATTTTAGAATCGAATGTACCGGAAGATCCTTATTTGGCACAAGCCATTGAAGTTTCCTTCCCCGAGCGGCTACGAGAAAAATACCGTGATGCTATGCAGTCACATACCTTAAAACGTGAAATGATAGCCACTCGTTTAAGTAATTTAATGACAGATGATATGGGTATTGCGTTCGTTTATCAGCTGCATGAACGAAGCGGAGCTTCTATTTCAGCTATTGTAAGAGCTTATGCAGCCGCAAGACAGGTATTTCGAATAACCGAGCTAAGAGATCAGGTCAGCGCGCTGGATTATAAGATTAATGCTGAATTACAAACGCAGATGTTAGTCAGTATTAGTCAATTGGTACGCAGTACCACACGCTGGTTTTTGCGTAACCGTCTTAAAGGTTTCAATATTGTCGAGACAGTGGGGTATTTTCAACGCGCGAGTGTGACTTTATTTGAAAAATTACCTGATATGGCAGTAGGCCAGGAAAAAGAATATTGGGATAATCTTGTTGCTTCTTATCGTGAAGCGGGCGTGTCTGAAGAGACAGCCATGAACATTGCCACTATTCATTTGATGTTTAGCGCATTGGATATCATTGATGGTGCTAATGAATGCGGTGTCAGCGTAGAAGAATTTGGAACGTGTTATTTTGCATTGACCGATAAACTCGAATTAAGCTGGATTATCAAACAGATCATGGAATACACAGCAGATGATTATTGGACAATCATTGCCCGTACGGCGCTTCGGGATGATATCGATTGGCAGCGGCGCGCATTAGTAACATCGATTTTAAAAAGCAAAACTGCCTCTCAGAACCTGGAACAGCATATTAATCAGTGGATGGAAGAACATAGCCATCTCATTGGACGCTGGCATGCTCTTTTAACAGAGATTAAGGGAGCCGCCATCGATATAACACGTCTTTCAGTCGCGGTACGTCTCTTAACGGATTTGTCAGCGATTGGTTTTCGTGCGATCATCACCGATGAGGAACGTGTTCTATAATATAAGATACTCTTTGTATTTTGGTTTTAGACAAGGCCGTAAGCAAAAGGAGTGTATAAATACATGACTTTTGCGAGAGGGCACAGCCTTTAAAACATAAAGTCAAAACGCGAAGAGTACCAACAGGGAGGATCAAAAATGAACGAAAACTCAGCAATAGAAACACAATCGATTTCAGCGGAATTTCCGTATCGCTCCCATTTTGCCCGCGTTAAAGGATCAAATCTGCATTATATCGAAGAAGGGAAGGGTGATCCGGTTCTTTTCCTCCATGATATTCCCACATGGAGTTATCTCTGGCGCAATATTATCCCTTATATATCTCCGATAGGGCGCGCCATTGCGGTGGACCTGATTGGAATGGGTAAATCAGACAAACCCGATATT
>JAJNDI010000005.1 GCA_021156325.1 Gammaproteobacteria bacterium | reverse complement strand
CAGATTAAATTCACTGCCGGCCAAATGAAAAGCTTGTGTAGTCAGTTGTTGGACGCGCTCTTTTATCACAATGCCTTGTTCTTTCAAGCGGGCTTTATCTATTAAAACCCCGCGGCATTCCATGCGGGATAAGACAGGAATCAGCGGCAATTCAATAGTATTAAAGATATCAGCCAAAGCCGGTATTTTTTGCAATTGCGGCCACAACACATGATGCAGCCGCAATGTAATATCGGCATCTTCAGCGGCATAGGGAGCCGCTTGTTCTATTGCCACGTAATCAAAAGTGATTTGTTTAGCCCCTTTTCCCGCCAGCTCTTGAAACGAAACAGTTTTTTCATCGAGGTGGCGCAAAGCCAGCGTTTCCAAATCATGACGATTGGCAGTGCTGTTTAAGATATAAGATTCGAGCATGGTGTCATAAGCAATCCCTCGAAGGGTAATGCCGTAATTGGCTAAGACATTCATGTCATATTTAATATGCTGTCCGACTTTCTTTAAATCGGGATTTTCGAGCAAAGGCTTTAATTTTTTTAAGATAGTATCCCGATCGCATTGTACAGGGGCGCCGATATAGCAATGTGCCAGCGGAACATAAGCCGCTTCATAAGGCGTCATTGCAAATGAAAGACCGACAATTTCTGCATCCGTACAATCGAGCGAAGTGGTTTCAATATCGATTGCAAAAAGACTTGCTTTTTCCAAGCGGTTTAACCACCGATCGAATTCTGCTTCAGTTAATACAGTGTGATATTGTTTCTCGGTAATTCCTGGATCCCGGACAACGCCTGCGGCGTTTCCGGAATGGCGGACGTTGTCTGCTTCTGACAACCAGCGCTTAAATTCCAATTCGCGAAACCAGTGGATGAGACTTTCCTGATTACTCGGTTTTAACATTAATTCTTCGAGCATTACCGGCAGCTTGCAATCTGATTTAATGGTGACTAATGTTTTTAATAAAGGCAATTGAGGTAAAGTAAGCCTTAATTGCTCGCCGACTTTACCGTTGATGTGATCCGCATGGGCGATGATCGCGTCAAGACTTCCATAAGTCTGCAGCCATTTTACAGCGGTTTTAGGACCCACACCGGGGATCCCCGGCACATTATCGATACTGTCCCCCATCAGGGTTAAATAATCGATCATTTGTTCCGGTCTTATCCCAAATTTTTCAATCACGCCGTTGATGTCGAGTATTTTCTCCGTCATCGTATTGACGAGAGTGACACTTTGGTTGACTAACTGAGCCATATCTTTATCACCGGTGGAAATCAATACCGGCCACTGGTGTTTTTGAGCCTCAATAGCAAGCGTTCCAATGACATCGTCTGCTTCAATACCGGGAATAGCCACCAGGGGAAAACCCATGGCCTGGATAATGGCGTGTAAAGGGGCGATTTGTTCTGCCAAGTCTTCTGGCATGACAGCGCGATTGGCTTTGTACTCTGGATAGAGATCATGACGAAAAGTTTTCCCTTTAGTATCGAAAACAACAGCAATATGGGTAGATTGGTAATCTGTGCGCAATTTGCGTAACATGCTGATGACGCCATAAATAGCGCCGGTCGCTTGGCCTTTGCTGGTAGTAAGCGGCGGCAGCGCGTGATAAGCTCGAAATAAATACGAAGAACCATCAACGAGAATGAAGGGGCTTTTAAATGTTGTTGACATGGCAATGACTCTGACTCGATTTAACAAGGCTGCATTGTATCATGTTGAAGGTGATTGAGGTATTAGACGCTATGCCAACCCCCCAGACCATTTTACGTATTGCAGCGCCTTCACCTTTGTACACTTTGTTTGATTATATTTTGCCAGATGAGATAAAACAGACATTAACGCAACCCGTGCAGCCTGGTGTACGGGCGGTCATTTCTTTTGGCCGTCAACGATTAATCGGAATTGTGATGGAAATCACTGACAAAAGCGATTTTCCCCTCCCCAAATTAAAGCCGGTTGTTGAAATACTCGATTCAATTCCCGTGTTATCGGAAACTTTGATTCAAATGGCGAGGTTTGCAGCGGATTATTATCACCATCCTATTGGTGAAGTCTGTGCGGCCATGCTGCCGGTTAATTTGCGAAAAGGAATGCCTTTAAAAAACAAACCCTTGCCCGCTATGAAGCCTGCTATGATGATTCCAGATAAAGATGATCTGGTTTTAAACTCGGAACAGCTTGCGGCTGTGAGTGAAATAAAAGAGCATTTATCTCAATTTAAAGCGTATTTATTACAAGGCGTCACAGGCAGCGGCAAAACCGAAGTTTATCTGCAAGTGATGGCAGAAGTATTACGCAAGGGTCAGCAGATTTTATTATTAGTGCCTGAAATCGGTTTAACACCGCAAACCTTAGGGCGCATACAAAGGCGATTTCCCGTTGGAATGGCTTTGCTGCATTCACGATTAACAAACCGGCAGCGGCAATTGGTTTGGGAAGCGGCTTTTCGAGGCGATGTTAAAATTGTGATTGGAACGCGATCGGCTTTGTTCACGCCGTTTCATAACCTGGGGATCATCATCATTGATGAAGAACATGATCTGTCTTTTAAACAGCAGGAAGGATTTCGGTATTCCGCACGGGATTTAGCCGTGTTTCGGGCCAAGATAGATAATATTCCTGTTGTGCTGGGATCAGCGACTCCCTCATTAGAAAGTCTCTACAATGCTAGTCAAGCACGTTATCACATTTTGTATTTGCAAAATCGGGCAGGCAATGCGGTTGCTCCTTATTATTACTTGATCGATTTACGCCAACAGCCGCTGCACACAGGTGTTTCCATCGAATTACGCGACAAGATCAAAGAACAGTTAGCATTAGGCCATCAAGTATTGATATTTTTGAATCGCCGCGGTTATGCGCCTGTTTTAATTTGCCATGAATGCGGCTGGTCTGCCAATTGTTCTCGCTGCGATGCCAGAATGACGCTGCATCAGGGGATCGCGCGTCTGCAATGCCATCATTGCGGCTTTAATATGCCAAAACCAGCACACTGTCCTGATTGTCAGTCGACCAGTTTAGTGCCGGTAGGGGTGGGAACCGAACGTCTTGAAAAGGCGTTAACGGAAATGTTTGCAGAAGTGCCTATATTGCGAATTGACAGCGATACCACTCGTCATAAAGGCGCGATGCAAGAATACGTAGAGTTAGTTCAAGAAGGTAAGGCGTGTATTTTACTCGGCACACAAATGTTAGCCAAAGGACATCATTTTCCTAACGTTACGTTAGCGGCTATTTTAGATGCTGATTCGGGTTTATACAGTGCTGATTTTCGAGCAACAGAACGTCTGGCACAATTGTTATTACAAGTGGGCGGCCGCGCAGGACGTGCCGAAAAAGCAGGCTATGTTTTCATTCAAACGCATTTGCCGCAGCACCCCTTGCTGCAGCAATTGCTGCAATCAGGCTTTTCCGTTTTTGCAGAGAGCGCTTTACAACAACGGCGTCAGTCCCATTTACCGCCTTTTGGTTGTTTAGCATTGTTACGCGCAGAAAGCGTGGCACAAGAAGCGATTTTGAATTTTTTAACGAAAGTAAAACAAGAAATCCAGCCCCTTTTGCCCTCAAACGTGCAATTGTTAGGGCCTATTCCAGCTGCCATGGCACGCCGTGCAGGGGTTTATCGAATGCAATTATTATTGCAAGCCAATCAGCGCTCCCTCTTACATACGGCTTTGGAAGCGTTGACAGGCTATCTTGAGAAGTCAAAAAATCAAGCCAAAGTGCGGTGGATCCTGGATGTCGATCCGCAAGAAGTGTTATAGCACATTGTCACATTCATTATTGTGGATATTTTTTATTCGCTGCGCGGCGCCCTCTCCCGCGCCGCTTGCGCGGCTTGCCCTCTCCCTCTGACGTGGGAGAGGGAGAAGAATCCCCTCTCCCGCGCCACAATGATAATTTTCTTAAAACTTAAATCAACAATTTAGATATTGATTTTTAAGCAACACATAATGTTGCGCACTATATAAAATAGAATTTTTTTCATCGGCGGTGAGAGGTCTGATTTCACGCGCGGGAGATCCCATCCACAGAAAACCCCTTTTTAATACTTTGTTAGGGGGAACCAAAGTGCCTGCCCCTACGATGACTTCTTCTTCAACGACAGCATTATCCATAATAATGCTGCCCATTCCGATCAAGCAGCGTGAGTGTAATTGGCATCCATGCAAAATAACACGATGTCCAATGGTGACATCATCACCGATGATCAATTGTGATGCGGTAATATAGGGGCTGTGAGTATTGTTCACATGACAAACGCTGCCGTCTTGAATATTGGTTCTGTCGCCAACACGAATACTGTTCACATCGCCGCGCAGCACAGTCATCGGTAAAATAAAACAATCTTTGCCTAAAACCACATCCCCCGTTACCCATGCGGTTTCATCGATCAGCGTGCCTTCGCCAATGAGCGGTGTTGTTTTATTAAATGCCCGTATCATGAGCGCTCCCCATTTTAAATAAAAAATCTCAGTCTTTTTTACAAAGAATGCTTCAGTTTGTTGATAATTATGTAATATAATGTTGAAGGTGAGAGATTATAAGGCCATTTGAGAGCCGTTGACAAGAAGAGAGACCCTGGGTGATAGATTACGACAAAATATTGTTAGAACAGTTGCTGGCGAATGCCCCTTGTGCGCTGTATTGGCGTGACAGGCAAGGCCGTTATCTAGGGTGTAATAAACTTTTTGCGCAACAACTCTGTTTACCTATACAGGATATTATTGGCAAAGTAGATGCCCAATTGCCCTGGGGGGCAAAAGACCATTACCAAACTGATCAGGAAGTCATACGCAGCAAAACGGTAATCGAACGAATTGAGCAAGTCGTATTAGCGCATCGTACGATGACGCTGCAGATAACGCGAGTGCCTTTAATCTATGGAGGTAAAGTTTTAGGAGTATTAGGCATTTCTTTGGATATGACTGACTTCTTTCAATGGCGTGAGCAGGCAGAAGCGGCAGATAAACTTAAAATGGCATTTATTCGCGATATGGAACACGATATCCGTACCCCTGTGGCGGGAATTTGGGGAATGTCTAATATTTTATTGACAGAAGAAACCGATCCCCACAAACAAGATGCCTTAAAAGATATTAACCGCTGTGCAAAAGAACTGCTAAATTATTGCACCGGGATTGTCGATGCTTCCAAACTTCAAAACCAGGCACCGCCAATCTTAGCTAAAAGTTTTAATCTAAAAGCGTTAATCGAATCTTTAATTCACCTTGAAATACCGAGCGCCAAGAATAAAAACCTCTTGCTTGAAATGCACTATGATCCGCATTTGCCCGAAATCTTGAAGGGTGATCCCTTTCGAATTCATCGCATTTTGCTAAACCTTGTCAGTAATGCTATCAAATTTACCCATCATGGGCAGGTAACTGTGAATGCCAGACGAATAGAAAAACAGTTATCAACTCGTGAATTGATCCTGGAATTGTCAGTGAACGATACCGGCATTGGGATCCCGGAGAATAAAACCAGCTGGATTTACGAGAAATTTGCCAAAGTGGAAGCCAGTAATACAGGCTATGGACAAGCACAAGGACAAGGATTTGGGTTAACGATTGTTAAATCATTTGTTGAAGATCTCAACGGCGAGATCCATCTTAAAACCAAATTGGGCGAAGGCAGTACCTTCATTCTTCATTTCCCCGTTAAAGTGCCGTTGACGGAGTTGGTGGTATAATTCCCTTTGCCAACAAGAGAGCTTCTACAGAGGGGTGACGCCCGCAAAAAGCGATGAATAAATCCAACGGCGGTTCTGAGCCGCCTTTTTCTAAAATACATTCCAGGAATTGCTGCCCCAGCGCTTGATTAAAGATCCCTTTCTTTAAAAATTCAGAAAATGCATCCGCTGCTAACACCTCCGCCCAGGCATAACTGTAATATCCTGCAGCATATTCTCCTGCGAAAATATGTGAAAAAGTATGAGCAAAGCGGTTATAAGCGGGTAAGGCCAAAATAGCGGTTCGTTGACGGACTTGTGTTAACGTGGTTTCCACAGCATTTTGTTTGCCAGGCGTATAAGCAGTATGCAGTTCAAAATCAAATAACGCAAATTCCAATTGCCGTAATAAATGCATGGCCGATTGAAAATGTTTAGCGTTGAGTAAATTTTCAAATAATGTAGCGGGCAAAGGGTCATCGGTTTCATGATGTTTTGCAAACAATGCTAAACTTTCTTTTTGCCAGGCCCAGTTTTCCATGAATTGACTCGGTAATTCAACCGCATCCCAGGGGACCCCGCTAATACCCGACACATCTGCATAATCAATTTGAGTTAAAGTGTGATGCAGACAATGGCCAAATTCATGAAACAATGTTTCTACTTCTTCATGGGTTAAGAGAGCAGGATGTCCTTTTAAAGGCGGTGTAAAATTACAAACAAGATAAGCGATGGGATATTGGACTTTTCCTTTCTCTTTGCGTCTTGTTTGACACTCATCCATCCAGGCTCCATCACGTTTGTTTTTTCTGGCAAACAAGTCAAGATAGATTTTTCCCCGCAAGCGGTGATCTTTATCATAAATAGCAAAAAAACGAACATCAGAATGCCACGCTTGTACGTCTTCTTCAATCGCTGTCATACCAAAGAGCTTTTCTATAATGGTAAAAAATCCTTTTAAGACATTCTCCAGAGCAAAATAAGGCCGTAATGTCTCCTGGTTCAATGAAAAAGTCTGTTGTCTTAATTTTTCACTGTAGTAAGAGATATCCCACGCTTTTAATTCGCTGATGTCAAAGTTTTGTTGAGCAAACGTTTGTAATGTTTTTAATTCCTGCTCGGCGGCGAGTTTTGTTTTTTTCAGAAGATCTTCTAAAAACGATAAGACCGCTTCAACAGATCGAACCATTTTAGTAGCAACTGAATAAGCGGCATAATTCCTGAATCCTAATAGCTCTGCCAAAGCATGGCGTTTTGCCAGAATCTCATCCATGATCCGGGTATTATCAAAACGCTTGTCATGTGCTCCTTGATCAGAAGCCCGTGTGTAATAAGCGCTATAAAAAGTTTCTCTTAACGTTCTATCATCAGCATAAGTCATAACGCTGTGATAACAGGGATAATCTAGCGTTAGTAACCATCCTGAAAGGCTTTTTTCTTGAGCATTCTGAGCAGCTGCAGCGATCGTGTGTTCTGGCAAACCAGACAATTGAAAAGAATCGCTAATATGTTTTGTCCAGGACTGCGTTGAATCGATAACATTGTCACTAAATTGACTGGTGAGCGAAGCCAAGTCTTTGCACAATTGTTGATAGTGGTTTTTTTGATGGGAATTTAAGTCAACGCCGCTTAAATGAAAGTCGCGCAAAGCATTTTGGATCACCGTTTTTTGTGCAATAGAAAAATCATTAAATGATTCGCTATCCGCTATATGTTGATAAGCTTGATATAAGCGAGGATCGTAGCTGATTTGCGTTTCGTAATCGCTGATTTTTGAAAGTGCAGCATGATAGGCTTTTCGTAATGCAGGTGAATCACATACTGCGTGTAAATGGCAAACCGGCGACCAGACCTGATGGAGCCGATCGTGGATTTTTTCTAACGGTTCGATGAGCGTTTCCCAGGTATAATCTTTTAGTGTTGACAAAAGCGCTTCAATTTGCCGTCTATTTTCTGCCAAAACCGTTTCAACAGCAGGCAGCACATGTTCTGCTTTAATATCGGAAAAAGGAGGCAAGGTGTAGAAACTTAATAAAGGATTTGTCATATGTAGCTACTCGCCTCCGATTTGGGAAAACGGCATCTTTCACGCAACCTGCATCCCAATCTGCCGTTTTTTAGTCTGTTCAAAATGGGGGAGCAAGTAGTTATTATCATCTTAAGTACAATTTACCGTAATACGCTCACCAGTTTCAAGACAATAAGCGGTTAAACAGCCGCCCCAATAACAACCGGTATCAATACCAATGGCATTAGGCTGCCTCGTTTTTCCCATCAGTGATGCCCAATGGCCGAAGATAATTTTCTCATCTTGGGTTTTACGGTGAGGATGCTCGAACCAGGGAATTAAACCAGCAGGCGCTTCTTCAATCGTCCCTTTGTAATGTAAATCGATGCACCCCTCTGTTGTCACATAACGAATACGTGTCAAACTATTACAAATAAAGCGTAAACGTGCTTGTCCGCTAAGACTGGGGTTCCATTGCTTAGGCTCATCTCCATACATCTCACTCAAAAATGACGTTCTTGTTTGTTTATCTTCCAAGGCTGTTGAGAGTTCATGAGCACAGCTTTGAGCCGTAGTTAAATCCCATTGCGGTGGAAAGCCTGCATGGACTAACGTTACCTGATGATGGGGATCATGATGTAACAAAGGACAGTGCAACAGCCATTCACATAAAGTTTCACAATCTTCTGCTTCCAGGATATCCCTTAAAGTATCTGTTTTTTTATGTTCGGCATAACCGTAATACATTGCCAAGAGAGTCAGATCATGATTGCCCAAGATAGAAAGAGCTGCATTACCCAATGATTTTATAAAACGTAAGACAGCGAGCGAGTCGGGACCGCGATTAACCAAATCCCCCGCAAACCAAAGTCTGTCGTGGTGTGGTGAAAAACGGATTTTTTGCAGTAATTGCTGAAGGGCTTTAAAACAGCCTTGTATATCGCCGATCACATAAGTTGCCATATTGTAACTTTTCGCCTTCCTTTTTCCCACAACCTGCATCCAAATCTGCCGTTTTTTAGTCTCTTCAAAATAGGGGGTAAGTAGTTACGGCATATCAATGAGGGGCGCTTTCCAATCGAACCGTCAATACATCGCAAGGCATATTGTGTAATAAGGCGTTGGCGGTAGACCCAAATAAAAAAGTCAGCCAGCGCTCGTCATGTCCGCCGACAACAATCAAATCAACCTTGATTTTTTTAGCCAAATGGATAATTTCTTCTTTGGTTTGGCCATGCAAGACCCACTGATCTTTTTCGTCGACACCAATTTTTTCAGCTTGTTTTTTCAGCTTCTTTTTGGCTTCTTCTTGCATAGTGGCATTGAGGTCTGCATCCATCGGAATGGCAAACTCGCCGCCTCCATACATCATCGGGCCGTAGTCTACCACATGTGCCGCGCTTAATTTGGCTTTCCATTGTTTTGCAAGCTCAACAGCATGTTTTGCCAGTTCGTGGCTCCGAGTACTGAGATCAGTTGCCAAGAGAATATGGGTATATTTGGACACACGAGCCTCCTGTTAGGTTACCATTTGGAGAAAGTATTCTGCGATAAATTTATTTTAGCTTGTTCTTGGGCTTGCTGCGAATTTTGTTGCTGGGGTGAGACCGTGGATTTTGGCATCACCTGCGGCCAGGTTCCATTGTTCATTTGGAAAATACGCTGCGACACGGCATCCCCGTGGAGTTTTAAGGTAGGGGAAATTCCGAGGGCAGGCACATCCGTGCGCAGTGCTGCATTTCTCGCAGAGAGCGTTACGCCCGAGATCGTACGAGTTGCTTCAGGGCCTATGGCCAATTGAGCCTGGTTGTAAAGCTTTCCGAGTGCTTGTAACTGGCTCAATTGCTTGATCATCTGCTGCCAGGTTACCTGGTATTTCTTGGCATACTGCTGAATGAGATCAAGCCCCAAAAACCAGGTGCGTTGCTCATTTTCCTCAACTAAATGAACCGAGGAACGGCGAGTATTAACACTAATGCGTTCTTCATCAGCGCTAAGTTGATTTCGATTTTCTTCTCCCAGATCCAGATGTTCTTTAAGATCTTCCAAAAATGCTTCTGCAGCACGGGTATTTTCGGTATTTTCCTTAATTAAGGATGCCAGACTTTGTTCCGCTTTTTCCTCTAGCGCTTCATCACTGTCTGATTGTTTTTCAAAGAGCTGATTTTTAGGGTTGAGCAAATGTTCAGCCGGAAGACTTCGATTTAAAATACGAGCGAGGGCTTCTGTTAAAATCTGCATCGGGCCCGTGAAATAACGCCCTCCTTGTTCAATACTGTCGCCAATCAAGGTCATCGACCAAAAGCGAAAGGCTTCGCGGGATTGATTGATCCAGTTTAAACCAACCGTTGGCATCAGTTGACGTGCTAACAATAAAGTCGCAGTATTGCGTTCTTCATTATCGCCATTTTTATTAAAAATGGCTTCATAAAAATGACCATGTTGCGCCATATTGCCTGAAAAAGGAGAAAAGACACCGATGCTTTCTTTATTTTCATCGAATAAGATGATCTCATAGTGGCTTACCAGATTACCGATATGCTGTAATAAAGCAACAGTGAATAAAGTATAGCGCCATAAATCGGGCTGTTCCAAAACGTAATTGGCGGCATTACTTTCACCCAGGTACTCTTGAAATAACCGCAGTGTGGCGCCGGTACGCTCGAGAATAAAATCGAGCCGCCCTCCGGCATAATGAAAACGGGATTCTGCGGTACCAGGGATTTGTTGAATTAATTCAGCAACGTGGTGTATTAACGGTAAGCAATAATCCTGATAAGCTTTTTCCGGTGCATTTAACAAAGTTTGAATATAGGTGCACAAACGCTGCTGTTTTTCACCGGATAATAACAAAGCGGCTTCGTTAACAGGATAGAGTTTTCGTGCATAAAGATTTGACTCGGTCATAGCGGCTTGCCTGTGATAGCATTGTTTAGTTTGTTGATGCGTTTTTGATCCCCGTCCTTGAAACATGCTTGTCTTCCTTGTATAACTCCTATTCTCCTTATTTTGTTCTTCATTATGGTCTTTTTAGGCCAATTTGTCTACTTCACTAACACAATCACTTAGTTGAATGAAATCTTCAACCGAGAGGGTTTGAGCGCGCGCTTGCGGATCTATCCCGCAGCTGCGGATTTGAGCGGCATTTAAAAGGGATTTTAGGCTGTTTTGCACCGTCTTACGCCGCTGATTGAAAGCGTACTGCACGACCATTGCAAAGGTTTTTTCATCTTGCGGTCTTCTTCGGGATCGCTGCCATTCGAGGTGAATGAAGGCAGAATTAACCGCAGGCTTCGGATTAAAAGCGCTGGGCGGAATGTCGAGAAGCGGGTTAATGCGGCAATAATATTGAGCCATCACGCTGAGCCTGCCGTAATTAGTACTATAGGGTTTGGCAGACAAGCGATCGCTTACTTCTTTTTGCACCATAAAATACATATCCACAATGAGATTTTGTTGAGAAAAAAAGTGAAATAACAGTGGCGTGGTGATGTTATAAGGAAGATTCCCTACCAAGCGCAGCGAGTGGAGCTCTTTTGTAAGCGTCTGCAAATCAAATTGCAGAGCATCCTTTTGATGAACCTGAAAATGCGAATGGGAGGCACAAAATTGTTGTTGATAGGCCGCTAAATCCCGGTCAATTTCAATAACATCAAGACGCCCGCACAAAGGTAATAACCGTTTTGTCAATGCGCCAAGCCCGGGGCCTATTTCCACCCAATGTTCATCCTTTGCAGGATGAACAGCTTCAATAATAGCATTAATAACATAATCGTCTGTTAAAAAATGTTGTCCAAAACGTTTGCGCGCATGAAAATGCTGCATTGAAGTCCCAAACCTAAAATTGTTTAATGTAGGCCTGCGCACGCAATTGGCGGATCCAGATCTCAATCGCTTCTTCGTATTTACGCTGGCTGATTAACGTTTCGATACGGCTCTTCTGATACTGTTGTGTCACATCCTGGGTGCGGCGACTTTCTACTTCAATTAAATGCCACCCAAAAGGCGTCTTAACAGGCTGAGAGATTTGACCCGGTGATAGGGCATCCATCGCTTTAGCAAATTCCGGGACTAACTCATCATCTGTTACCCAGCCCAATTCTCCGCCTTCTGCAGCCGAACCAGGATCAACAGAGTATTGTTTGGCAAGTGCTGCAAAAGATGCGCCCTTTTCCAACTGATTGCGCAAAGAAAGTAATTGAGCTTTGGCTTTTTCATCCGTAATCACTGCATCTGTTTTGATGAGAATATGCCGCGCTTTGGTTTCAGTAACGACGTGATTATTAGCAGAACCGCGGACATCGGTAAGTTTGATAATGTGAAATCCATTAGGCATTTGAAAAGGCCCCGCAATATCGCCTTTTTTCATGGTTTGAACTTTTTCGGCAAAAATAGTGGGAAGACGTGCCAGACTTCGCCAACCGAGATCACCGCCGCTTAAAGCGGATCCGCCCGAGGATTCACTGCTTGCCAGCATTTCGAAATCCGTACCGTGCTGCAATTTTTCCACTATAACTTTTGCTTGGGATTCCGCTTTTTTAATTTCTTCGGGAGAAGGTGCTTCGGGTAAGCCAATGACAATATCTGCAAGCCGATATTCTGAATGCTCTCCTTCATTTTGTTTAAAAGCATTTAAAAAGCTGTTTACTTCTTGTGGGGTGACAATAACCTGCGGTTTGACAACACGTTCTTGAACACGAGAAATAATGATCTCGTCTCTCACTGCATTACGAAAATCCTGATAGGAAATACCATCTTTGCTCAATTGTGCTGAAAGCTCGGAAACGGTCATTTTATTTTGCTTGGCGATGTTGTTAACAGCTTCATTGAGAGTATCGTTATCGACCATAATATTCAATTTATCAGCAGCTTGTAATTGTAAATGCTGATCAATCATCTGCTGCAGGACTTGTTTTCGCAAACTTTGTTGATCAGGAATTTTGACATGAGTGCGATTTAGCTGCATTTTGACGATTTTAATACGTTCGTTCAGATCACTTTCCGTGATCACATCCTCATTGACAATAACGAGGATTTTGTCTAAAGCCTGCTCATGTAATGCTGCAGGCGTGGCAGACTCAAGTTGAGCAGGCGTTTGAGGAGAGGTTATTTCACTATCCGCTGCCAATACATTCACAGAAAACAGCACTGAAAGACTAAAACTTAAAATTTTATTCATGAGCTTTTTCATTATCTTACCTATATTAAATAATCGATTTACCGAAAGGATCGGTATAACCATGAATACCTGAATTTAGCAGACCGCTTGGATTGGCAGAACCTACCGTTCCCAGTCCTTTAAACAAGAATTGCAGATAATATTCTTGTTTAAATTCCGGATTTGCTTCCTCATCAAAATTGTTAAAGTAATGCGAGCCAATCATACGGATTGCCCAGCAGGAGCTATCGTATTGTAGCCCATAAAAGTAATCTTGTGCATATTCATGGCTTATATTGTAATTATATCTGCCCAATGCTGACCATTCTCCCCAGACAGGCCAGGTAAAAGAGACATCAATCTGACTTAAGTTATTGCGGGGGTCATCGCTGTCTAGCGGTTCATCTCCTGTAGGGACGGGGTAGATATCCCCTTCTCGTAAAAAGCTATAGCCCAGGTTGATTACCCGTTTTTTCTCTGGTTTATATTGCAGATCGAGTGTGGAACTGATGAATTGACCATCACTCGGATCAGCGGCAGCAGAAGCAACCGTTGAGAAAGCATCTGTAAGATGATAATCGACTTCGGCAATGATAGGAGAGAAGAATTTGGTGCTTGAGGTTCCATCTGTTAAGGGGGCATCGGTTTGCAGCGTATCACAAGTACCCTCGTTATTACATAATTGTACGCGTCTGTCTTCAAAATAAAAGATTTCACCTAAAGTTGCTGATAATTTTTCTTTACCGGTTTGAGCTTCTAAATAACGTGAAGTGAGCGACAGCGATACCTGGTTAGCATCCCCTATTCTGTCAAGACCGGTAAAGCGATTAGTAGCGAATAATTGAGAAGCATCAAAAGTTCTCACACTGGTGTCAAAGATAGGAATATTGCTTTGATCGCGGTAAGGTACATACAAGTAAAATAGCCGAGGTTCTAACGTTTGAGTGTAATTGTCCGCAGTAAAAGGTAAATGGGTTTCCCTGTCAAAAAACAAGCCCGCATCCACATCAAAAACAGGAACCGCGACAGTAGGGTTTTGCTGCAATGACCCTTCATCCTGTAATTGATATGTCGTCATATACAATTGTGCATTCGGTTTAATAAAGCCCGCTTCTCCCCATTTAAATAATTCGGTTGCGCTGGGATTAAAATTGTAACGCAACCCATTGACGGGCGCAGTCGTTTCACCAGGATTGGTTTTGATAACAAAGTTGGTTAGATCAGAATTAAACCCTAAATTCAGACGAGAAAAGCTTTCCGGGTAATCTGCTTTGACAGAGAGTTGCGGAAAACGAGTATAAGAGTTGGAAACAGCGGTTTGATCGATAGGATGCAGTGTTTGATAACCTTGTACATTGGCTAGAAATTCCCAATGGTCATTAACGTAAGTAGTATTGATTTGTTGTAATAATTGCTGGTCGGTTATATCGGCTGCACTTGATGAAAAATCTTCAGAAAAATAATCATCACTGGCGTGATTAAACTCAACCGAGGTTTTCCAATGCGGCGACCATTGTGTTTTATTATCAACGTGAACAAAACGGCGGCTATCGGATGAGTCTTCTAATGAATCCAAATTATCTCGATTAGCAGGAACGCTGGTATCAAATTCAGTAGGGGCACTTTCTTGAAATTGGCTGAATTTTTTGTCATGCGGCAGCCAAATACCTGAAATGTTGCCTGTGCTATCAGGTGTTCCTAATAAATAGCGAAATAAGCCGTCAAAACGCGCGCCGCGTTTTTGGTTGGCATGCGTGGTGAGGAGCGCATCGTAATTAGGAGCCAGGTTTAAGTAAAGAGGGAGGGCGACATCCAAACCGTCTGAGGAAGATGTCGATAATGTGGGAAATAAAAACCCGGTTTTACGTCGGTTATCGATAGGGAAGCTAGCGTAGGGTGTATAAAATACGGGAATATCTTTCATGTATAAAACATTATTATAAGATTTGCCTTGGCCACTTTCGCGGTTTAAGCTAATAGTGCTTGCATGGAATTGCCAAAAGGCATTTTCAGGCGAACACGTACTGAAACTGCCATTGTGGATCACAATATTACCATCGGTTTTTTTTTCAGCATCGCTCGCTTGTCCCCAACCTGACAAAGCATACACAGGATAAGTTTCATCGGAACTAACGATATGCGGATTGTAGTTTTGATCCATAACCAGACGATAAGTTGGATTTTGAATAACCCAGGTTTTACTATCCAGCGTGACCGTTGCTTCACTGCCTTGCAATAATCGCCCCGGCTCTCGCAGCCGAACATCGCCGATAGCATGAATGACATTGATCTTGCCTGTTTTGGGATCCCGAATAAGATAAGCCTTATCACTTAAGAGTTGTTTTCCAGGCTGTGTTACCGTGACATTGCCTTGCAGCAGGGACTGCCCTTTTTGGGCATAATGTGTGCTATTCGCTTGAATATCCAGAGGGCTCTTGTTGGAGGGTTTGGTAGAGCTATAAGGGTAATCGATTGGTGTTTCGAGATAATAACCCTCACACAAATCGTTTGGAGTATCGTCTGTTTTCCAGCCTAAAATATCAATAACACTGGCGTTTTCCGCAAAACCAGCGGTCGATTTGAGGCAAATTAGGACTATCAAGAAAAAATATAAACAACGTTTCATCGAAATAACTATTCATGGGGTTTTCGTGAGAGATACCATCGCATAGAATGGACGAAAGTGCAAATAATAAGCTTTACGGCTGCTTTTTGAATAGCTTCTTGCAAAACACTCTCAATTTGATATATAATAGATTTCTGCTTATGCCCTGCTATGTTAAACATCTTTACATAAAATAAAAAACATATTGATGCTTTATTTTAGGTGATCAAGGAGGAGGTATATGATGTACGAAGCAAGTATTATTCGAGGGAAAGAATGTGTTTCATCGCGTGTTGGCGAAGAAACTCTGTTAAGGGCCTGGATTTGTGTTCAATTGGAATCGCTTCACGATGAAGCCTTTGGCGAGTTACATTCCCTTCAAAATGAAGATGAAAAGACACGTATCTATGCTAATCCACACTTTGATTAAAAAGACGTGATTGGCAAAGGTAACGACATCTGCTGAGTAGTATTGTTTGTGAGAATCCTGCTAAAATAGGATCAGATTATTCTGACGGATCCTGTTGATGTCGTTGCCTCTACCATCAGATTGTACGATAGAGAAAAAGCCCGATCTGCGTTTTGTTGCTTTACGAACGTGGGTTGAGGGTTTCTTAGCCGCTGCCATTATGAAAGTAGAGGCTTTACCCAAGAATGCTGGCTTTCGTCGTTATTTCAGGCTTTTTTTATCAGATGGCAGCACCTTGCTAGCGGTAGATTCCCCATGCAATGAAACAGATAATAATCCCGGTTTTGTAAAGTGGGCTCATATTTTTCAATCATTGGGAGTACGCGTACCCCGCGTCATCGCCTCGGATTTGATGAATGGATTTTTATTGGTTGAAGATTTAGGCCGTCATACGTTGGAAAAAGCCTTGCAAGAAGGCAGAGTTGAACAATTGTATCAACGCGCTCTGGAGGCATTAGTATTGTTGCAAAGCCATAGCGCAAACCCTTCTTTAAAAACCTTACCTCTATTTGATAAAACCATCCGGCGTGCCAAATTGGCGAATTGTCAAACGTGGTTTATTGAAAAATTGCTGAATGTTGATATTAACCGCCAAACACAAAGTTTATTAAATCAATTTTTCGATACAGTGGTGGAAAAATTGGAATCGCAGCCTATAACGGTGATCCATGAAGATTATCAATGCCGCAATCTAATGGTATTGGATAATCAGGAGATCGCCATGCTCGATTTTCAAGGTGCTTTTCAAGGGGCTGTTGCCTATGACGCGGCCTCTTTATTGTGGGACTGTTATGTGGAATGGCCTATGGAACGAGTAGAAAAGTGGCTTCACTATTACTATGAAGCGCTATGCCGGCACGCCATTATTCAACCTGTTGGCATGGGTTTATTTAAAACGTGGTTTTATGCCAGCGTTTTGCAGCGGCATTTAAAAAATACCTTTATCTTTGCCCGCAAATATTTGCGTGATGAAGAAGCGGTTTATCTGGATTACTTACCTCGTACAGCAGGTTATGTATTAAGCGCTTTATCACAGTGTGATGATTTAAAAGATGCACATGAATGGTGGGAAAAAATAGTGATGCCAAGCCTGGATCACACTTTGATGAGTATCAAAAGCCCATGAAAGCGATGATTTTGGCTGCCGGCTTAGGCAAACGCATGGGAAATTTAACCAAAGATACTCCCAAACCCTTATTGCAGGTCAGAGGCAAACCCTTAATCGTATGGCAAATAGAAAACCTGGTGAAAGCCGGGATCGATAATATCGTTATCAATGTTTCCCATCTATCTCAACAGATCCAGGGAGTGTTAGGGAATGGAAGCCAATGGGGTATTCACATTATCTATTCTGTGGAAGCAACACCGCTTGAAACAGGCGGCGGCATCGTCAAAGCATTACCCTATTTAGGAGATAAACCTTTTATTGTCACCAGCAGTGATCTTTTTACGGATTATCCTTTTGAACGTTTAATGAATAAAACTCCGGTGTCTTCGCATTTGGTTTTAGTCGATAACCCCCCCTTTCATCCTCACGGTGATTATGCCCTGAAAGAGGGATATGTATGCTTGAAAAGTGAGCCTAAATTAAATTATGCCGGGATCGGTGTTTTTCACCCGGATTTGTTTGCCAATCAAAAACCCGGTGTGCTTCGGTTGTCAATGTGTTTGGAGCCGGCGATTGAATCAAAAATCGTCAGCGGTGAATATTACGCGGGAGTTTGGCATAATATCGGTTCGCCTGAACAATTAGCTCTTTGTAATGCTGCTTAGGATGTAAATATAATGCCTCAACAAAGCCCTATCATCGCGCCTTCTATTTTGTCTGCCAATTTTGCAAAATTAGGATCTGAAGTGGATGCTGTGGTGAAAGCCGGGGCGCAGTGGATCCACTTTGACGTGATGGATAATCACTATGTGCCTAATTTAACGGTAGGGGCGATGGTATGTCGTTCACTCAGGGAATATGGCATTACTGTGCCGATTGATGTACATCTCATGGTAAAGCCGGTTGATAATCTCATTAAAGATTTTGCCAACGCGGGCGCTGATTATATCAGCTTTCATCCCGATGCAACCGACAACATCAGCGGCAGTATTCAATTAATTCACAATCATCAAATCAAGGCTGGATTGGTATTAAATCCTGATGTGCCGGCTGAAATTCTCGATCCTTTTTTTGATCAAGTAGATTTAATACTGGTAATGAGTGTGTATCCAGGTTTTGCAGGACAAGCCTTTATTCCGGAGGTTTTACAAAAAGTTAAAGCGCTTCGTCAACGGATAGATGCACAAAAACGCTCGATACGGTTATCGATAGACGGGGGTATTAATATAGAAACCGCCGCACTTGCTGCGGCTGCCGGCGCAGATACTTTTGTTGCAGGCTCCGCTATTTTTAAAACGCCGAATTATGCTAAGACCATTACAGCATTTAAGAATATCATTAATCAAGCGGCAAATTAAAGCCATGCTGCTCATGATAGATAACTATGACTCCTTTACTTATAACGTAGTCCGTTATTTTAAAGAGCTGGGTGAAACGGTGTTGGTTAAACGTAACGATGCTGCCACCATCGATGAAATTAAACACTTAGCCCCTCAATATATCGTCATCTCGCCCGGCCCTTGTACGCCGAATGAAGCGGGTATTTCCATGGAAGTCATTAAAAAATTTACCGGCAAAATACCGATTTTGGGTGTATGTTTGGGGCATCAAAGTCTCGCCCAGGTTTTCGGTGCAACGGTACAGCGTGCAAGACGGGTGATGCATGGCAAAACATCGCTTATTTATCATAATGGCAAGGGATTGTTTCAAGGATTGCCTAATCCCTTTAGCGCAACGCGTTATCATTCTCTGATTGTGAATAAAGACAGTCTGCCAGCGTGTTTAACCGTTAGCGCATGGACTCAAACAGAAATAGGTGAGATAGATGAAATCATGGGGTTACAGCATAGAGATCATGCTCTGGTGGGGGTACAGTTTCATCCGGAATCAGTGCTGACAACGGTCGGATATGATCTGTTACGGCGTTTTTTGCTGCTTAAGCCTTAATGGTTTTTACACCGCTATCCGTTGCTAACAGCAAGACATCGGCGCTTCGTTTCCCAAAGATTCCATTGTCTACAACACCGGTAATATTATTGATAGCCATTTCGGTTTTGATAGGTTCATGCAGTTTTAGATTATAAACATCCAGGATAATATTACCATTGTCAGTGATAAAGCCTTCGCGATAAACGGGATCAGCATGCAATTGGCTCACTAATTGACGCGCCACATAACTCCGGGCCATAGGAAGCACTTCCACTGCCACGGGGAAATCGCCCAAGGCTTTAACATATTTGCTCTCATCAGCAATACAAACGAATTTTTTAGCAACGGTCGCAATGATTTTTTCATGGGTCAACGCCCCGCCGCCGCCTTTGATCATTTGTAACAAAGGACTGACTTCATCAGCGCCATCGATATAAACGGGTACTTCATCGACGGTGGTTAAATCAAATACGGGGATGCCGTGCTTTTTAAGCCGATTACGTGTTGCTTTAGAACTTGCCACGGTCCCTTGAATACGGTGTTTTTCTGCAGCCAAGGCATCGATGAAGTAATTCACTGTGGAACCCGTGCCTATCCCGATAACGCTGTCTTCGACAAGATAGTTTATCGCCGCAAGAGCTGCTTGTTGTTTAAATTCATCATTGCTCATACTGATCCCTTTTCCGCTAGCACTAAATAATATGCTACCTGACCTGCCCTATCTTGTCGAATGATCTGCCAATTGGGAGGTAAATGAACTTCTAAGGCAAAGGTTTTTTCTGTTTCAATATAAATATAGGCTGTTTGATTCAGGGAAAGTGAAGCTTCCAGGGCGCGGCAGCAATCAGGGATAAGATTGGCTCGAAAAGGCGGATCTAAAAATACGACATCAATGGGCGATGGCCATTGAGAGCAGTACTTTGCAATGCACTGCGGTGATTTTTCTGTGAGAATGCTTACTTGGTCTTCGCACTGTAGAACTGCGGCGTGTGTTTTAAGGGCTGTAGTTAACAGAGGTTGTTTCTCTATCATTACCACGTGTTTTGCGCCTCGTGATAAAGCTTCAAAACCGAACGCTCCCGTGCCGGCAAAGAGATCAAGGCAAACCGCATCACGAATTACGGGCGCTAGCCAGTTAAACACCGTTTCGCGGGTGCGATCTGTGGTGGGGCGTAAATCATCAGCATCTGGAAAATGCAATCTGCGCCCGTGCCACCGGCCTGAAATGATACGAAATTCTCCTTTTTTAGAAGATGGTTTCATTGGGTCTGGCCCACTAATACAGTCGTCATGGCAGCAGGATCCAAGGTGTTTGCAAAGGCTTGCTGAATACTGCTCACAGAAACTGCATTCACTTTGCTTGCAAACGTATCGAGATAATTGAGCGGTAAATGATAAAAAGCCATCACCACTAATTGATTGGCAATAGCGTCATTGCTGTTAAGCCTCAATACGAAACTTCGCAGGATGTTGTTTTTAGCAGCGGTTAATTCTGCAGATGTAGGCCCTTTTTTCACAAAATCCGATAATACCGTTTGGGTAATGGATAAAGCCTCTGAAGCTTTTTGGTTGCGGCTTTGTAGTGCAATGACAAAAGGCCCCTTCGCGCTTAAGGGTAAAAAATAACTGTAAATGCCATACGCCAAGCCGTTTTTCACACGAACGGTTTCAAATAAACGAGAGGCAAAATCGCCTCCCCCTAAGATATAATTACCCACATACAAGGAAAAATAATCTTTGTCTTGTCGATTGATTCCTACTTGCCCTACCATAATGGTAGTTTGGCTAGAAGGAAAAGGGAGCACTTCTCTTAGCGCTTTTTTTTGCGGCGTTGAAAGGGCGAGTGCTTTGGCAGGCCTGCCTTGGGGTAAATGTTGAGAAAGCGTTTGAGCTATCTGTTGCGCGTCACTCGTGCTGAGATCGCCTACCATTACCATGACGGCATTCGAGGCTGCATAATAGCGATCATGAAATTGTTTGACTTGAAAGGTATTTATTTTTTCAACGGTTTCAGCGTTTCCTGAAACAGGATGAGCATAGGGTGAGGCTTCATAGACTAATTGATAAAATCTGTCAGCAGCAGTTTGAGCGGGATCCTGTTTATCTTCTTCCAGCGATCGCAATACTTGATTTTTAATCCGTGCCAGATTTTCTTCGGGAAAAACCGGATCGGTTAACACAGCTTGAAAAGTGTCTAAAGCTTTCTTCATAGCATCAGGCTGGGTTAAGGTTCGCAGGGCCACTATGGCGCTGTCTCTATCCACATGATTAACAAATATCGCGCCGGCTTCATCAAATTTAGCGGCAATGGTATCGGCGTTATCGGTAGAAGTGGCTTCTGCAAACATCATATTGGTGATCTGAGCTAAACCGGGGATCGTTTCATCGCGCGCTGATCCCGCATCAAACGCGAGGCGAATATCGAGAATAGGTAAACCAGGGGATTCCACAAAATAAACCGGAATGCCGTTGGTGGTTTGCCACTGTTGAATGTTGAGAATGGGCTTAGCGATAGCCGCTTGGATTGAAAAAAATACCATAATGCCGCTTAGTAAAAAGTAAGCTCTATTTTTTCGAATGAACATTCTCTGATCCTTCTTGTACAGGTTTTAGTATAGCCATTGTGCGTCTATGGGTTGTCAAATACTGACGAGCAGCGGCCTGGATCTGTTCTGGCGTTACCAATTGTATATCTTGAATATAAGTATTGATCGTTTGCCACGGTAATCCGATGCTGACTAAAGCACCGATTTGGGAGGCTTTGGCTTCCATGGAGTCTTGCGAAAAAATATTGTCAGCAATGACTTGATTTTTAACTTTATCGAGTTCTGTTTTGCTGACTAATTCTCTTTGTAAGCGCAGAATTTCCTCATTAATAGCGTGAACAAGCCCTTTTATCGTAGTTTTTTGAGAAGGTGTTGCTGCAATGAAAAATAAATCGGGAAATAAAGTATAAGGTGAATAGCTTGCTCCGATATCCGAAGCCATTTGCTTTTTTCGAACCAAATCTTGTTGAAAGCGCGCGCTGTTACCTTGTGATAATATGCCTGATATTAATAAGAGTGCGTAAGGATCCTGACTTGGTTCAGATAAGCGCCATTGCGGCACATTATAACCCATCACTAAAAAAGGCACTTTGGCCGGCACATTCACTTCAATGGTTCGCTGGCCTATAGAAGGCGGCTCTATTTGTTTTTTGAGCTGCGGCAAATGAGGGTTGGCGGGGATCGGTTCAAAATAGCGTTTAGCCAATTGATAAACCGCCTCGGGTTTGACATCGCCCACTACTACTATCGCAGCATTATTGGGAGCGTACCATTGTTCATACCATTTTTTCAGATCACTTAACGTCAATTGTTGAATATCATTCATCCAGCCTACAGTAGGATGCTGATAAGGCGGCGTTAAATGCGCGCTCGCATTAAAACGTTCAAATAAAGCGGCTTGGGGATTATCATCTGTTCTAAGACGCCGTTCTTCTTGTACCACCTGATTTTCAGTCGCAAAATCGGATTCTGTCAATACGAGGTTGCGCATGCGATCAGCTTCCAATTCAAAACTTAAGGCTAATTTATCAGCAGGCAGCGATTGGTAATAATAAGTGAAGTCTTGAGAGGTGGCTGCATTTTGATCGCCCCCGTTTTCCGCAAAAAGTTTGGTCAAGGACTCTTTAGGAAATCGCTTCGTGCCTTTGAACATCATGTGTTCTAACATGTGGGAAATGCCAGAAATTCCGGGGGGCTCGTAAGCTGATCCCACCCGATACCAGACTTGGGATACGACTATTGGCGCCCGGTGATCTTCTACCACGATAAGCTGCAGGCCATTTTTCAAGGTATAGGTTTTAGCATCGATATCCGCATAAGCAGCGGTTGAAAAAAACAATGATATTAAGAGACATAAGTTTAAAAAACGCATTATGTGTTCCTTTATTTCTTTCTTAGCGTCTTAAGGCAGGATAGTTGTGTCAAACACGCCGTAAATACTTCCCTGTAGGCTTGTGCGCGACATCCTGTCGCGCAACAGTTTGCCCCAACTATCCTGCCTTAAGACTAGAATCGCTCCTCAGTATAACACGCTGAAATTCGGCGGATGACAGCAAACTTGCTCATCATTCCGAGAAAGAGATTCTTTATTGTTGTGAGATTTTCCCGAGGGGTGGCGCGGTGAATGAGGAGGGCTCCCGGCGCGAAGCGGTGGGATACCTCTTCACCGTGACACGACCCCGAGGGACTTCTGCATTCCACTACACAATAAAAGACGTCGGCACATAAAACATGACACTGATTGCTACAAAATGATACAATACTTTTAGCCATGCTGAACAGTGTAATAGGGCAAAGGTGTCGAATTCGACACCTTTAAAACTGGAATGATTCATGCTGAAATTCTTAAAAAGACGTCAAGACAGTGAGACTGCTGAAACGACTACCCCCTGGTTCAAACGGCTGACCCAAGGTCTGGGGCGTACCCGTCATCAATTAAGTGAAGCTATCAGCCGTACGCTGCTTGGCGCGAAAGCGATCGATGAGTCCTTATTGGAAACTATTGAAACTCAGCTATTACAAGCTGATGTAGGCATCGAAGCGACAGAACGTATTATTGCTTCCCTCACCGACAGGCTAGCCCGCAAAACGTTGAGTGATCCCGCGGCCGTTGAAGCGGCTTTGCAGGCAGATTTACATCAATTGTTAATGCCTTGTGAAAAACCCCTTGAAATTAACCCAACCTCCAAACCCTATGTCATACTGATGGTAGGGGTTAATGGTAACGGTAAAACCACCACCATTGGCAAATTAACCAAGCGCTTGCAGGCGCAAGGGCATCGCGTATTGTTGGCAGCAGGCGATACTTTTCGAGCGGCTGCTGTTGAACAATTAACCGTGTGGGGGGAACGCAATCAAGTACCGGTGATTGCACAAGGCCAAGGCGCTGACTGCGCATCGGTGATTTACGATGCTATACAAGCAGCCCGTGCACGCGATATCGATGTAGTGATTGCCGATACCGCAGGACGTTTACATACTCAAACAAATTTAATGGAAGAGTTAAAAAAGGTAAAGCGGGTGGCAGCCAAATTAGATGAGCAGGCACCGCATGAAATCATGTTAGTGCTGGATGCAGGCACCGGCCAAAATGCACTGCAGCAAGTCAAGCAGTTTAATGAAGCGCTGGGGTTAACAGGACTCACCGTCACAAAACTCGATGGGACTGCCAAAGGCGGTGTTTTATTTGCGATAGCACAGCACTTTCAGATTCCTATTCGCTTTATCGGCGTGGGAGAAGGCATAGAAGATTTACAACCTTTTGAGGCGAAAGCTTTTGTAAGAGCTTTATTTTGGGAAGAGCATTAAAATCTAAGCGCGAAGAGTATTATGATCGAATTAAAACACGTTACCAAATCTTACGAACAAAATAGAATAGCCCTTTCACAAGCGAGTTTAACCCTTGCGCAAGGTGAGATGGCTTTTTTAACAGGGCACTCAGGTGCTGGCAAAAGCACTTTGTTAAAATTAATTGCTTTGCTGGAACGCCCTACTCAAGGCAAAGTCATGATAGGCGGTGTAGATTTAGCGGATGTGGGGAAAGCGGATATTCCTTATGTGAGACGCCGTATCGGGGTTATTTTTCAAAACCCTTATTTATTACCGGACCGCAACGTATTTGATAACGTGGCCTTGCCTTTACAAATCGCAGGATGGCCTAGCGGTTCATGGCTTAAGCGGGTGCGTGCGGCGCTTGAAAAAGTAGGCTTGGCGAATAAAGAAGCGGTGTTGCCGCAAACTTTATCCGGCGGTGAACAACAACGCGTGAGTATCGCACGCGCGATTGTTAACAAACCTGCTGTTTTATTGGCAGATGAGCCCACGGGGAATCTGGATCCTGATCTTTCCGAAGAAATCATGCATCTCTTTCAAGATTTTCATCAAGTGGGGGTAACTGTTCTGGTCGCAAGCCACGATTTACGTCTTATTGCCAAGATGAAACACCGTATCATCACCTTAAAAGAAGGCAAAGTAGTTAATGATGGTTTGGATAAACATTCAATAACTTAAGTTATACTCAAAGCGGTTTGATTTTAGGCGAGGCGGCAAACTCGGCAGCCAAAAGGAGTGTATAAATAATACATGACTTTTGCGAGTGAGTGCAGCCTTTAAGCATAAAACCAAACCGCGAAGAGTATATTTGGAATGACATATGAAAACACAATCAGCCAGTAGAACTCTGCAAAATCCACCCACGAGTACTGCCTATTCGTATAGCCGTTTAAGCGCTTTATGGGATCAACATCGTCAAGCAGCCCGTATAAGCATACATCGCATCTGCCGGCACCCGCTTGGCAGCGTATTAACATTGCTGGTCATTGGCGTGGCATTGGCCTTACCGACTTTGCTCAGTGTTTTGCTCGGCAATGGCGAATCGTTAAGTCAACATTGGAGTGGAGGTACTCAGATAACTGTCTATCTCTCAGAGAATACCAATGCACAACGTGCAGAACAGATCATGACATTATTGAAAGAACGATATCAATTGAAGAATGCACGGTATATCTCGCCTGAAGAAGGCTTGGTCAACTTTGAACGTGATACCGGTATCGAACATGTTGTGGAACAATTACGAAAAAATCCCTTACCCGGTATCATTGAAATTATGCCAGAGATCGCTGACCTTGGTTCCGCACAAGTTCAAACCTGGTTAAATACTATCCGTCAATTTCCCGGCGTGGAGAATGTCCAATTAGATTTAGCCTGGGTTAATCGATTACAAGAAATGGCACGATTTGCGAATCGTCTTGTGCACGCCCTGGCTTTATTATTAGGCATGGTAGTATTGCTGGTCATTGGTAATACGATCCGCTTATCTACTCAAAATCGCCGTGAAGAGATTAAAATTGCCAAGCTTATCGGTGCAACAGATGCTTTTATTCGCCGTCCTTTTTTATACACTGGTTTTTTCTATGGATTACTCGGCGCCCTTTTGTCGTGGTTAGTGGTTAGTATAGTTATCCTCTGGCTGCGGGCGCCCATAACGCAGTTAGCAGCCTCTTATCAAAGTGTATTTCAATTGCGGAATTTATCTTTCATGGGTGCGATGGAATTACTCTTGGCCGGCGCACTGCTGGGTTTTGCCGGGGCGTTAATTGCAGTGAATCTGCAAATCAGGCAGATTGAACCGGATTAAGAATTTCTTCTAAGGTAAGATATTGTGATGTCAGGGATAAAACCGCATTTTTCAAAGCAACAAGATGACGCCCGTGTTGAGATAAGCTCAGATCCCGCTGTCATTTATTGTAAAGGCGCTTGGACAGCTGGGGGTATTGTTCGTTTTCAATTACCAAAGACATTATCAGGGGAAGGCTCCCTCATGATCAACGGCAGTGCCGTCAGCGCGCTCGATACTGCCGGCGCATGGATGATTTATAAACTCGTCAACCTGGCAAAAAGCCAAGGGGTAGAAGCCGCGTTAACGGGATTTACGCCGGAAAAAAAAGCGTTTCTTCAACTGATTGGCGATCAGAATATCACGCTGCCGGTTGAATCACCGCGGCTGTCATGCTTAGCCAAATTAGGACAGCGTGGGTGGAAAATACACCAGGATCTTGCTGCAGTCTTAGCCTTTATTGGTGAAAGTGTTCATTTTATGTGGCAAACGCTGTGTTATCCCTTTCGGCTGCAATGGCGGGAATTATTCACTGTCATCCAACAAACTGGTTATTACGCACTGCCTATTATTGCTTTATTATCCTATTTGGTCGGCGTAGTATTAGCTTATCAAATGGGACTGCAGCTTCAAAATTACGGCGCTAATATTTATGTAGTCGATCTTTTAGGTGTCTCTATTTTACGAGAATTTGGGCCTTTGATTACCGCTATTATTGTAGCAGGGCGAACCGGGGCTGCTTATACGGCTGAGATTGGCACGATGAAAGTCAATCAGGAAATCGATGCGCTCATGACAATGGGTGTTTCACCTGTTGATATGCTCACTATTCCGCGCATCGCAGGGTTAATCATTGTGCTGCCTTTACTGACCCTTTGGGCAGATATTTTTGGTTTGTTGGGCGGTATGGTCATGTCCCGGAATATACTCGATGTGGGGTTTTCCAATTTCATACAGCGGTTTCACGAAGTCGTTTCTTTCCATACCTATTATATGGGGATGATCAAAACACCTGTATTTGCTCTCTTGATTGCTGCTGTGGGATGTTATCATGGGTTTCGGGTTCAAGGTAACGCAGACAGTGTCGGGCGTGAAACCACCAAAAGTGTTGTGCATTCTATTTTTCTTATCATTGTTGCAGATGCCATCTTTTCAGTTATTTTTGGATGGAGTCGCAGATGACAGTAGAAAATGTTATTGAAGTGGCCAATCTCAGTACTGACATTGGCGGGAAGTGGATCCTGGAAGGAATTGATTTAACCATTCATCGAGGTGAAATCATCGCTATTGTAGGCGGCAGCGGTGCTGGAAAATCCACTTTGCTGCGCTGTATGGTGATGTTACAACCTTTCTCCACAGGAGAAGTCGTTTTATTGGGGCATAATATTACGCATTTAAATGCAAGGACGAAACAAGATCTCCAGCGTCACTGGGGTGTTTTATTTCAACAAGGCGCTTTATTTTCTTCCATGACAGTGGCTCAGAATGTAGAATTCCCCTTACGAAAACATACGAGATTGAATAAAAATACCATTGCTGAATTAGCCCGGCTTAAAATTGCACTCACAGGCCTTGCTCCCGAAGCCGGTATTAAATATCCTTCAGAATTAAGCGGCGGTATGCAAAAGCGCGCGGCGTTGGCGCGAGCGCTGGCCCTGGATCCTGAATTGCTGTTTCTGGATGAACCCACAGCCGGATTGGATCCTGAAAGCGCCAATGCTTTTGATGAATTGATTCTCAATTTGCGGGCAAGCCTTAATTTAACTATTGTGATAGTAACGCATGATCTGGATACGCTCTGGCAAACGGCTGACAGAGTGGCTTTTTTAGCAGAAGGCCAGTTACTGGCAGTCGATACGATGCCTAATTTGGTGAAATCGGAGCATGCCCTGATTAAACGTTATTTTAATGGGCCTCGCGCACGATTAGCGCAGGCCCAATATGAGTAGAAAACAGCATGGGCGGCAAAGTTAATTATACGATTGTAGGGTTGTTTGTAGTCGTGCTGACAGCGCTGCTGCTGCTTTCTGCTTTCTGGCTCAGCAGATGGGTAACGCCTGCTCAAACCTATAAGCCCTATGTAACCTATGTACACGAATCGGTAACGGGTTTAAACGTCAACTCCCCGGTGAGATTTAACGGCGTTTCTGCAGGCTTTGTAACTGCTATCACGATTGATAAAGCTCATCCAAAAGAGGTGAAAGTTGCATTATCTGTCTCGGCAGATACACCGGTTACTCAGGATACCGAAGCGATTATCAAAACCCAGGGGTTGACGGGAATTGCGTATGTGGAATTAGATCCTCAAGGGATCAATAATGAATTGCTGGATTCCACCCCAGATAATCCCATACCCCAGATCCCTTCTAAAGGATCTTTTGTCGGCGGCTTGGAAGCCAGGGTAGAGAGTTTATCTAAAAGTTTAACCGCCATTGCTGACAATTTAAACGCGATCCTCGATGAAGAAAATCAGCGTAATCTTAAAGAAAGTTTAAGTGCATTGAATAAAACATTGCGCTCAGCTCAACAGATTTCACACGATACTGAAATTGCGAGCCGTGAATTTCCAGCTGTCGTGGCGAGTATTCAAAAGAGCGCGGATGCCTTTGACAAAATGAGTGTCAGTATTGAAAAAACCAGCGTACAAGTGGCAAAGACGATGCAAGGCGGTGAGTTGGCGATAGAAACTTTCTCTACCCAAGTGATGCCGGCTGCTGTAGATTTATTAGCACGGATCCAAACCACGATGTCGAATCTTGGTCTCTTGAGTGCGGAGTTAAGGCAAAATCCTGCTATTTTGATACGCGGGCGCAAACCGAACACTCCTGGACCGGGCGAGACACCCCTGCCACAGGAGCCATCTGATGAGAAATTTTAAACAGTACCTTCAATTTCTCACAGTGTTAATAGCGAGTGTTATGCTATCGGCTTGTTCCATTTTATTTAAACCAGCCATTGTGCCTCAAATAAACACGTATACATTAGATCCTTCACCTGTAAATATTGTTAATGGCAAAAAAACGGATCTCAGTATTCTGGTACAAGTGCCTAATATGAATCCTGGTTTTAGCACGCAGCGTATGGTTTATCTCACGAAAGATTTTCATATTGGATACTATACCCAAAATGAATGGGTAGGTACGCCCGGTGAAATGCTGCAGCCTTTAATCTCGCAAGCTTTGCAATTGACCGGACATTATGCAGCCGTTGTTGTACCGCCTTATGCGAATTTTATGGATTTGGAATTAAATACACGGGTACTGTCTTTTTATCAGGATTTTCGTACCAAACCAAGCCATATTCATTTACGCATAGTCGTACAGTTGCTCGATCGCAAAACCAATACAATCATTGCAACTCATGATTTTATTATCAATCAGGCTGCAGAAGAAGACACACCTTATGGCGGCGTCACTGCAGCCAACAAAGCAGTGGCTGCATTCTTAACGCAATTAACGGAATTTTGTGTGAATGCGAAATCTCGCTGATACGACTAATATACTGTAATTTAGGTTCAGTGAACATTCTTGCTTGCCTGCGGCTGCGCGGGAGAGGGTGCTGCGCAGCATTATTTATGGACTAATGCCAATGGCTGCGCTGCTTTATAGTCACCCGCCGTGGAAAAAGCATAATCAACTTGTACCTGCCAGCTATCCGTGCGCGAAGCGTAAGTGCCATCCAGCAAAATCTGTTGTAGAAATATCAAATGCTGCGAACCATCCGGCAGAATAAGATAAACTGGAGTACCCGTGCTGATACTTGATGCAATTGCTGTAGGGGATTGCGCTAATAAAGCGGCGCTATTTTTTAAGGAGCGCAAATCAAACGCATCAGTTAATGGAATAATACGGCCGCTATTATCGATCATATAGGTATTGTTTATGCCGTCTGCATAACGGGTCACAGAAAACAAATCAATAGTGCCGTAACGTTTGATCTCGGTTGGCAATAAACCCGTAAATTGATAGAGAGGTACCGTTTGGACACAGACAGGTTGGACAAAATATTTGTTTAAACAATCAAGGGGGTAAATGGGATAAGGCAGGTCCCGGTTTGTACGCATACAGCGGCTGGTTAACAGGCTTATACACGCTTGAAAATTGGCTGGGTTAATCCCGCCTGCAAGCACGGGGTAAGAAGATGAGGGGGCTGAATCAGCATAGCTTATGGAAATAAAACATCCTAAGACTGTTAGTATCGCCAAGACTGATTTTTTAGCGAAGTGAAAAGCATGACACACTTGAAAAGCTCCTAAAATCCCCCACGCCCGCGGACAGCTTGGCTTGCGAGGCACTCATTCTCGACTAACGTTGTGCTGCCCTTCTTTTCCAAGGGGGTGAAATACCCCTATTATACGCTTTCTTTAGAGCAAAATACCCTTTCACTTGTGCGTGATTAACGATCCTCCCCGACGTGATCCGCCAGGTTGCTAAGAAACTGCTTTAAGAACCTTCGCTAAGAGGACAACAAGAAGCTTATCCACAGCATGATAAGGCTATACCTTATTTGATCTTAGACAGTTTTCTTCAACAGGCAATAACAGATTAGTGAAAAATAGCTTGTTTTTGAAAGTTATTTTCTGGTTTTACGAAAGGATTTGTTACGATGCTCCCGGATTTTTAACCCATTCGAAGATTTTTCCTTGAAATTAGCCACAGATTTATCCACAGTCTCTGAAGAGATCTATTTGGATAAAATCACCATGAAAAACAAGACAGTTAGCCTTGATCTGGGTTATAATCATTAGGTTAATCATTCCGGCAAGGATTGCCGTGAAATTAAACAGCATCATAGAGGTGAAAGGGATTTGGCCGCCTGGTTTCGTTTTAAAAGCAAAAATGAGCAAAAAGATAACTTTTATCGGCACGGCCGGGTCGCGCTAAGCTTTTGCAAAGAGGGTATCGCGCTCGCGCATTGCCTCTATGAAAAAGGGGGCATACCCGATCTCCAATTTTGCGAATTCTATCCCTACGATCAGCATACTAAAGGCAATGAAGCGGCATGGCTTGCGCGTATTATTCAAAGCCGTGAATTAAATGGCGTAGCGTGTTCCTGGGTATTGTTGCCCGAAGATTATAAATTCCTGATGTTGGAAGCGCCCGATGTGCCGGTAGGAAAAACCAATACGGCTGTACGCTGGCAGCTTAAAGAAGTGATCGATTTTCCCTTGGAAGACGCTTTAATTGATACGTGCTTAATGCCTGAGTTTGGTCATTTGAATCGGCAAATGCTGCACACCGTGGTTGCCCAGGAAAGTCGATTGGCTCCGCATAAAAAAAACCTGCAAGCAGCGGGAACTACTTTAACTGCAATCGATATTACAGAACTCGCTTTACATAACCTTTCTAATTTATTTTCAGGGGGCGGGGACAGTATCGTTGTTGTCTGGTTATCGCCAGACTGCAGCCTCTTAACCGTTTCTTATAACAAGAATTTATATTTTTCAAGAAGGTTCAGTATAGAAATAACCTCTCTTAGCGATGAGTATTGCTTAAAATATTGCAAAGGCGATGAAGTGCCAGAAGCGTTTGGTACTTTGGTATTAACTATCGAGCAATCGCTGGAGTATTTTGAAAGTCAAATGATTCAACCCATGCCGCGTTCTGTTGTGATGACGCCTTTGTCTTTTCGAAGCACTCGCTTAAAAGGGTATTTAAATGAAAAACTCGCCCAAGAAGTGATTTTAGCTGATTTAAATACGGTATTGAAAACGCAGCAAGAGTTAACGCTGGAAGTGCAAGCACAATGTATCCCTGTCCTGGGAGGTCTTCTTCGTATGGATGAGGTAAGTTATGTTGCAGCAGATTAATCTTTTAAATGCGTTTGCACCGCCCCCTAAACCGCTGCTGCCCCCAGTAAAAATGCTGCAAATAATAGGATTGCTGATTATCGTATTGATGGGGATTTATATTAGCGCTTATGCCGCTAAATATAAGATAGATAAAGAATATCGCGCTCTTAGCGCTACTCAACAGCTTCAAGCGGCTAAATTAGCGGATTTATCAAGTCAATTGCCCGATTCAGAAGCTGCAAAAGAAATCCAGAATGATGTCAATAAACTCACTGAAGCTATCAGCAACAAGGTGGAATTACTTAAGATTATTGATCGGCCTAACAAAAATTTTGCTGATTATATGCAAGCGTTGGCTGAAAATATTTTATCAGGAGTTTGGTTAAAAGAAATTATTATCGATCAGGAAAACCAGGAAGTCGCTTTGTTAGGAAGAACGCTAAATGCCAATCTGGTTCCTGTTTTTTTATCGGAAATTGCCCGCGAAAAAGCCTTTTCAGAGGTTAACTTTAAGCAGATCAAATTAGCAAAACCGCTTGATAATAATTTCAAAATGGCTTTTGCATTGCGAACAACCCCCGATTTGGAAAATGCTTATATCTTTCCAGAAGATAGCGCCGCAGAAAGCAAAAAAGAAGAAGCGGGGAAAACCTCCTCAGCGCCATCTTTAAGTGAAAAATTGGGTGCGTTTATAAAACAACAGACAGAGGGCAGCAGCAGAACCGAGCAGGGCGGTTTAACCGGAATCATACAAAAGGCGCTTGGACAATGAAAAATACCCTCTCTTCTTTTCCTTTTGCTCGCGTATTACAAAAGAGCTTGATGTGGATGAATGCGCGTAATCCGCGAGAGCAGCTTACTTTGTTTTTTGGTGCGCTCATTGCTGTCGTGATGTTGTGGAATATGCTGTTGTATAAACCCTTACAAGTGTCTATCAAAAAAAAGCAGGTAGAGATCCGCGATATTAAAGAGCAAGTTGAAAAAATGGATATCGAGACACAAAATGTTCTTCAAGAGTTAGAAAGAATAGGCAATACAAGCGAACAGGAATCTACAACCCGTGAAAACCTGGCAGCACAGTCAAAAAAATTGGAAGAAGCCTTGGGCGGAATCAAATCTGATTTGATTTCGCCACAGCAGATGATTGCCGCGTTACGAGAAATGTTAAACAGGCAGCAAGGCCTGCAATTGCTGAGCCTTGATACGGTGCCGGCACAAGCGGTAGGGGCTGCTGATAAGCAAGTCATCGGTGCAGACGGTCAGACAATGCCGGGTATTTATGAACATACTATTACGTTGGTCTTATTGGGAGATTACTTCAGTGTGTTGAATTATTTACGATCGCTTGACTCGCTCGATTGGCGTTTGTTTTGGGATCGTATGGACTATAAAGTCGTTGAATACCCTAAGGCGCAAGTCACGATTAAATTGCACACTTTCAGTGCTGAAAAAGGATTTATCAGTGGCCGCTAGCAGTGTGAACAAACAAGGCGCAAGGCGCAGGCGCATTTTGTATGCAATACTGTTATTATTGAATGGGGCATTGTCTTTAGCAGAGCCGGTTTCTTTGCGTGATCCGACACAGCCGCCGGCCGAGATAGGTGCTGCCATTATAGAGAGCAATCCTGGTATCGCCTATGAAGGTGTAAGGCTGACAACGATTTTATTTTCGCCCCAGCGTAAATTGGCGATCATCAATAATCAGATCGCACAAATAGGGGATAAGGTGGGGGATATCCAGGTTTTGGCGATCACACCGCAATCGGTGCGAGTACGCGACCTGAAGCAGCAAGGACAAGAATTTACGCTAACCTTAGCCAATCCGGTAGTCAAGGTGATCACCGGTACAAAGCCCAAGGAAACAGGGCTCTAAGAATCTGTTCTAAGGTTGCACAGGGAATGTCAATGAAACAGCAATGGATAGCACAAGTTTTGTTATTTAGCGTGAGCGCGGGCTTCCTGCTCTCTTGCGCGCCTACTAAAATACCCACTGCACAGCGGCCTGCCACGACTATTCAAAGTACCCTTGATAGTGCGATTACCTCTAACAAAGCAGTGGAAGAGGCACTTAAACCCCCCTCAGATGTAGCGACTGCTTTGATGCCGTCCTTGTCCGTGAAAGCCCCTGGCGCCAAGACAGCGAATGCCGAACGATTCGATGTATCAGTAAACAATGTTTCTGCAAAAGACTTTTTTATGGGGTTGGTTGATGGCACTCCTTACAATATCATTGTGGAGCCTGATCTTGCGGGATCAATTTCGCTCAATTTAAAAAATGTGACGATCGCTGAGGTCATGGAAGCCGTGCGAGAATCCTACGGGTATGAATATGAGCAGACGAAGTTAGGCTACCGGGTCTTTTCAGCCCGTTTGCGAACCCAGATTTTTACTATCAATTATTTAAATGTCTTGCGAAATGGGGCATCACAAACGCAAGTCAGTTCCGGGATCAGCAGCGACATTAATAATACCGATGGAGGAACCAGTACGGGAACGACTGCTGCAGCAGCCAGTATTCCAGGTGCTGCTGATGGCGGTACAACCTCAACACCCACAGCGGGTGCTGGTGGATCAGGAACTTCCAATACTACTGTTTCAACACAAACGACTTCTGATTTTTGGGGAACGCTTAGAACTTCTTTGGTGGCGATCATTGGAAAAGAGGGCGGGCGTTCCGTGGTATTAAATCCGCAAGCCGGTGTGGTAGTTGTGCATGCAGAACCCTCGGAATTGCGCGAAGTAGCCGCTTATCTGGACAAGATCCAAAACAGTATGAATCGGCAAGTGCTTATCGAAGCCAAAGTCCTGGAAGTGACACTGCGGGATGGTTTTCAACAAGGGATCAATTGGGAATTATTCGGCGTACAGCAGCAAGGGAATCGGGATTTGAAAGAAAGCGGTTTCCGAGCTTTTGGTCTTGACGCTACGGGTGCAGAAGATTCTAACGATTTCAATATATTTAGCGCTCATGCATCGGCAGGCGATAATTTTGATGCAACTATCAAGCTATTATCCGTTCAAGGCGATATTCAAGTCTTATCCAGCCCTCGAATTGCGACTGTCAATAATCAAAAGGCTTTGATCAAAGTGGGCGAGGATCAGTTTTTTGTGACCAATGTATCGAGTTCGACTACAGGAACAGGCAGCGCTTCACCGACCACATCGCAGGATGTCGAATTAACGCCTTTTTTCTCAGGGATTGCCTTGGATATTACCCCTCAAATCGATATCAATGGCGATGTGACTTTGCACGTACATCCCACAGTGGTCACTGTTACCGATCAGAATAAAACCATCGAATTAAGTGCAAGTGAGATCTTGAAACTGCCCTTGGCCTTGAGTGAAGTCCGAGAGACAGATAGTATTGTTCATGCCAAGAATGGGCAGGTGGTTGCTATCGGCGGGTTAATGACTAATTTTTATGCCGATCGGCGGGCAATGACCCCGGGTTTTGGGGAATTACCAGTGGCAGGGAATTTATTTCGTGATTCTGAAAGACGATGGCAAAAGCGGGAATTGGTGATTTTACTGCGCCCTGTTGTCATCACGGAAAAAAGCGCAAGCGAGCAATTGGTAGCATCGCAGAAAGCTTTTGAGGAAATAGAAGCGCGTGGCAAGCAGATGGAGAAACCTGTGTCGATTGCACATTGGTTTGACAAAGTACCGTAACAAGGATGTAGGGTATGTATCTGGAACATTTTAAATTGAAGGAATTTCCTTTCACGTTGACTCCCAACACGAGCTTTTTTTGTAATTTGGAAGGCCATCAGGCTGTTTTAAATATGCTCTTGGTCGGTGTGGGGAATGGTGAAGGGTTTATTAAAATTATCGGTGAAGTCGGGGCAGGAAAAACCCTTTTGTGCCGCAAGTTTTTAAATACCTTGGGCGGTGATGTGATAACCGCCTATATCCCGAATCCTGATTTAACGCCTTCCGGGATCAGGAAAGCACTGGCGCTAGAATTAGGTCTTGAAATTCCCAATCGGCTGGATCAACATGATTTGTTAGATCTCATCACGAAAAAGTTATTAGAATTAACCCGCAGCGGTAAACGGGTAGTATTATTAGTTGATGAAGCACAAGCTTTACCGAACGAAAGCCTGGAAGCGCTTCGGCTCTTAACAAATCTCGAAACAGAATCTAAAAAACTGCTGCAAGTGATTTTGTTTGCCCAGCCTGAATTGGACAGGCGCCTGGAAGAGCCTAACTTACGTCAATTAAAGCAGCGTATTTTGTTTTCACACAAACTTAAACCCATTAACCGGCAAGATTTAAATGCTTATATTTGTCATCGTCTCACGATGGCGGGATATACACGCGGTTCCCTGTTTGATAAAAAAGCCTGTGATTTATTGTATCAGGCTAGTCAGGGGATCCCGCGCATTATTAATATCCTTTGTCATAAGGCGTTGATGGTAGCTTATGGGCGTGGACAAGGGGGAGTTGATCCCAAATCCATGCAGCAAGCAATTATCGATTCTAAAGAGATCGTGGCTTGGAAACACAAAACCGGGTTTCTGATTGCAAGCACCGTGTTATTATTAGGTATTACCATTGGTTTAAAATACCATATGTTAATTGCTTTGCATCCCTAAACGCCGTTTCACAGAGGTCGCATGAGTCTTATCAATCAAGTATTAAAAGATCTGGACAAGCGGCGCCGCCACGGTGAATCAAGTGCTGATAAAGGCATTCCTGCCGGAGTAGAGGAATTATCAACACCCAGGGCGCTGAGTAACAAAAGCTTAGGCAAATTTTCTTTTTCCACATTAGGTCGATGGGTATTATTATTGCTGCTAGGGATTTTGATCGGAATTCTGACGTGGCAATACTTACCTTCTGCAAAACGATGGGGGCTTTCCGTGCTTGGGGTACAATCTCGCCAGGAAGCAGAAGCCAAATCGACGTTGGAAACGCAGTATCAACTGTTAGAAACTGTGTTAGAGCAAGCAGCGAAGCCGCAACAACAAGGTAATCATCTCTTAACGCTCGCAGCAACGGAGCAGTTGGTTGATACGCTTGAAAAAACTGATGACTCCTCAAATCCTCTACCCACGCCGTCATCTAAGACAGCGGTTGTGGAATTGGTGAGCGATCTTGTCAAAAAAACGCGAGAACTGACACCCCTCGAACGCGCTACTCAATCCTATGCTCAAGCATTAAGGATGGCAGAGCATCATGATATTGCAGGGGCGACAACTTTACTTCAACAAGTGTTGGATGAAATACCTGAATTTCAAGATGCCAGAGAAACACTCGCGGCTATTTATATTCAACAAAAAGACACTCTTAAAGCAAACGAGCTCCTGGAGGCAGGTTTGGCGATAGATCCCGATTATCCTCGCTTTGTGAGCTTGCAAGCACGGATCCAGGTAGCAGAAGGCAAGCTCTCTCAAGCGCTTGCGATGTTAAGTAATTTATCACCGCCCGTCAGTGAATATCCGGATTATTATGCCTTTTTAGCAGCGCTTCATCAGCAAAATGGCGATTATCTGGTTTCTGCTAAAATTTATGATGAGCTTAGTGCCATACAGCCCGATAATGGCCTCTGGTGGCTGGGTAAGGCCATTGGATTAAATGCTGCTGGACAACCTCAAGAAGCTTTGAAGGCTTATCGGCACGCCCAAATATCTGCCAATTTAACGCCGCCCTTGCGGGCTTATATTGATGAGCAGATTAAATCCTTAGAGTGAGGAACTTACTCCGTACATTAAACTTACATCTCGAAGCGAAACAGGCATATCCCCGCCAGGAGTAGCTATACTCAAAGCGCGATACTAATTCAGCAAGGACAGCTGATATGAATACTCTTAAACAGAAGCGTTTCGGCGAGTTTTTAGTAGCTCATGCCAAGATAGTCGAAGAGCAGCTTAGCCAAGCCCTTGCTGACCAGAAACAAAACGGCGGCAAGATAGGTCAGGTTATTGTAAAACTGGGGTTTTTAAAAGAAACAGAAATGCTGAGTGCTTTGGCAGAGTATATCGGGATCCCTTTTATCTCTTTAACCCGTCAACGCTTTGATAAAGAATTAATTCAGCGTTTACCCGTACATTATGCGCGGCGTTTTCGCGCTATCGTATTGTCACGCAACGACAAGGGTCTTGTCGTGGGAATGAGTGATCCACTCGATTTATTGGCTTATGATGAATTGGCTCGCCTTTTAAAAGAGCCTCTTTCACTCGCTCTGGTTCGGGAAAGCGAATTATTGAACACAGTCGATTTACTGTATCGGCGTACTGAAGAAATCAGTGAATTTGCCGAGGATTTAACAAAGACATTAAGTCCTGATACTGAATCTCAAGAAGAAGAAGAGGATATCGAATCAAAACCGGTAGTCAAATTGCTGCAATCCTTATTTGAAGATGCAACACAAGTGCAGGCTTCGGATATTCACATTGAGCCGGATGAAAAAACACTTCGCATTCGACAGCGAGTAGACGGTGTTTTGCATGAACAGATCCTCAATGAAAAACGCATTGCCTCAGCCATGACACTGCGCCTTAAACTGATGGCAGGTTTAAACATTGCTGAAAAACGCTTACCGCAAGATGGACGTTTTAACATTCAAGTCAAAGGTAAGAAGGTCGATGTGCGTTTATCAACTATGCCGATAGAATATGGAGAATCCGTTGTCATGCGGCTTTTGGATCAATCCGCTGTAGCGCTCGATTTAAAAAAAGTCGGTATGCCAGATGGGATTCTTAAGCGTTTTCAACGCAATATTCGCCGTCCTTATGGAATGATCCTCGTGACGGGCCCCACCGGAAGCGGTAAAACAACGACTTTATACAGCGCTTTAGCCGAATTGAATTCGCCCGATAAGAAAATTATCACTGTAGAAGATCCCGTAGAATACCGCATGTCGCGCATTTCACAAGTGCAAATCAATGAGAAAATTAATCTCGATTTTGCAAAAGTATTGCGTACTGCGCTGCGCCAAGATCCGGATATTATTTTAGTGGGTGAGATACGCGATCATGAAACCGCGAGCATTGCGATCCGCGCAGCATTAACAGGTCACTTGGTATTAGCTTCCTTGCATACCAATGATGCGGTCAGCAGTGCTATGCGGCTCATGGATATGGGGCTTGAAGGCTATTTAGTAGCAACCGCAGTGCGTGCTGTTTTAGCACAGCGTTTGGTGAGACGCATTTGTAAATCCTGTTATGAACCGTGTGAAATCACAGAAGCGCAACGCAGCTGGGCAGTAACCGTTGGCGGTGTAAGTTATCAAGAAACAGTATTTTATCATGGGAAGGGATGTACTTATTGTAATAATACCGGCTTTCGAGGCCGCGTGGGAATATTTGAACTGTTTGAACTCAATAAAAAGATGATAGAAGCCTTATCCACTAATGATCCCCGAAAATTTGAAGAAGCAGCTGAAGAACATAAATCACAGTATTCTTTGGCATTAAGTGCGCTGCAGGCGGCGGCCCTTGGACAAACCACGCTGGATGAATCGATCAGTATTGCGGGTGAGTTTGACGAAGTGTATGAAGAAGATACGGCCATCCCTGAAACCACAGAAAACAAGGCAGATGAGTCTTCCGAGGAGCAGGATCATTCAGACAGGGATATGACCCCTGATCAAGAAAGCGGCAAAGAAGATGAAAACCACGCCGTATTTAAATTAAAACCCAAAAACGGGAATTGAAGGATCAGTAAAAGATGACCACCTTTCAATATCAAGGCAGAACGCCTAACGGCAATTCAGTGTATGGTGAGATAGAAGCTGCTAATGAAGACACAGCAGCTAATCAACTATTGGCCCGCAATATCACGCCGATTAATATAAAAGAAATAAAATTAAGCCAACGATTTTCACTCGCCGATATAAAAGAAAACTTAGGTATCACTAAGGTTCCTATTGAAGAACTGATTATGTTTAGCCGGCAAATGTTTCGTTTAAGCAAGGCGGGGGTTTCATTATTGGCTTCGCTGTGGCGCTTGTCAGAAACTACCAATTGCCGGCCCTTATCGAAAACATTGCAATCGCTTGCTTCTACCATTTCGGCTGGAAAAAACCTCACGGAAGCTATGCGAGAACATCCGCAGGTATTTTCATCTTTGTATGCCAGTGTGATTGAAGTCGGTGAAAGTACAGGTCGTTTGGATAGCTCTTTTGCTCAAATGACGGATTATCTCGTACTGGAGCATAAAACCGGGAAACGTATTAAAGGAGCGCTGCGTTATCCTGCTTTTGTCATAAGCGCTATTTTAATCGCATTGGTTATCATTAATTTTGTGGTATTACCTTCTTTTGCGAATATGTTTTCAAAATTTAATGCCCAATTACCGCTGCCGACGCGGATGTTGTTGAATATGTCAAGTTTTGCTGTTCACAATGGTTATTTAATTTTGCTCGCTGTCGTTATCCTGGTGGTTTGGTTTTTAAAATGGCTCAAAACGCCGGGAGGTCGGTTGATTTGGGATCGTTTTATTCTGCGTTTTATTATTATAGGTTCGCTGCTTGAAAAAGTTATTCTTGCTCGTTTTACCCGATCTTTCGCCATGATTATGGATGCAGGGATACCGATTTTAAAGGGGCTTACGTTATCAGCAGGAGCGTTGGGAAATAGCTATATTGCCAATGAAGTGCTGTCAATGCGTACAGGCATTGAACGAGGTGAAAGTTTATCGCGAGTTGCCAACAGCAGCCATCTATTTACACCGCTTGTTTTGCAGATGATTGAAGTAGGCGAAGAGTCGGGTACGCTCAGTGAGATGTTAAAGGAAGTAGCAGAATATTACGAAGCCGAAGTGGATTATGCGCTGGATAACTTAAGCGCCTCGATGGAGCCTATCCTGCTCAGTATTATTGCCGGTATGGTCCTTATCCTGGCGCTGGGTATTTTCCTGCCGATGTGGGATATGGTCAGCGCTATTAAGGGAAAAGCATAAATTTAAAAAATTTTTGAATCTATTTTAATTGATAAAACAAGCATTTAAGCTTAGTTTTGGGCAAAATTACCTCACTTTTTTCTGAAAATGGGCTACCCTTAAATATAAGGGTCAACCGATCAAGCGAATGATCGGCTTAGATAAATAGCAGGAAGCGTTTAAGTATTTCTTTTTAAAAAGATATTTACTTATGTGAGGTATTAATATGTGTAAACAGGGTATTTTCAAAAAGAAACAGGGATTCACATTAATAGAATTGGTAGTTGTCATCCTGATTTTAGCGATTATGGCAGCTATCGGTGTTTCCCGTTTTGTCAGTGTAGGTACAGAAGCCAGAAGGGCTACAGTGGATGGGATGCGCGGCGCTCTGAATAGTGCCGTATTATTAGCGCGTGCTAAATATAAAGCCGCTGGAAGCAGTGGGACTACCGTCAGCATGGATGGCACTGTGGTTGATGTCAACTCCTCGGGAGTGCCTTGTGCAGGGGATGACGGTATTGTTGCTGCTTTATTCACACAGGATGGGTTTGGCGCAACGACTACAGGAACCGCTTGCAGCGGTACTGCAACGACCGCCTTTCGTCCTGATGAAGGCGGAAGCGCCACCTGTCAAGTCAGCTATAGCGAAGCAAATGGATCAGCGACAGTAACATCCTCAGGGTGTTAGGGCATCACGGAAAGTCAATACAAACGGCACAATAGTTCCTATTGTGCCGTTTGATGAGTGTATTTTACAGGTTCTATGAGGTGAATGATGATAAAGCAATATAATGGGAGAAACCGTGGTTTTACGTTGATCGAATTGGTTACCGTGATCGCGATTCTCGGGATTTTAGCCGCTGTTGCATTGCCCAGCTTCACCGATTTAAGCGGAGATGCGAGAAGCCAAACGCTTAGCGGGATTGTTGGGGCATTAAATAGCGCTGATAAAGTTAACAAGACGACAAAAAAGGCCTTGGATAAAGGAGTAGCGATTGCAACAACGAGCAATTGTTCAGCTGCTGCTATAGCTTTACTCGATGGGGGACTTCCTACGGGTTATGCTGTAACGCCAACCAGTGCATTGGGAGGTGCAGTCGGTGCAGCGCATACGTGTACCATTACTCATAGTGCATCGGGCGATTCGGATACTTTTACCATAACAACCACAGAATAGGTTGGTACAGTAGAATTACTAATAAAGCGAAAGGAGCGTTAAAGCCAATTTTGCAATCGAAATTGGCTTTTTTCTTTGAGGGAAGCATTCGTGATGAACATCATCTATAAAAGTCAACAAGGTTTTACTTTAATTGAACTGCTCATGGCTATGGTGTTAATTGCTATTTTAGGGGCTGTCGCAATCCCTCATTTTACCGATTTAACCCCGGATGCAAAGCAAAGCGCCGTCAAAGGTATTGCGGGCGCTTTAGGGGCGGCATCAGCGTCCAATTACGGACAGCGCAAAGCCAACAGCACATCGGGTGTGGCTGTCGATAATTGCAATGATGCAGGGCATATCATGACAGGCGGTTTGCCCAGTGAATATAGTATTACTTCGGCTGCTATTGCTAATGATGCCACAGCGACTTGTACGGTAAATCGTATCGATGACAACAGTATCCAAGCGAATTTTGTAGGTATGGGTATTAATTAATGCTGGGTTAACAGGTTATCGTATGGACAATATGGGAAAAACAGGCGGTTTTACGCTAATTGAATTAGTGTTTGTTCTGATGCTTTTGGGGCTTCTTGGAACTTTTCTTTTTTATGATCAAGGAGGACAAGAAATTCCCCTGCGTGCGCAGGCTGAACAAGTTGCCAGTGATATTCGTTATGTACAAAATTTAGGGATGACAAAAGGCGCTCGCTATCGCATTAATTTTTCTAACAGCTGCGTTTCTTCCGAAACCGCTTGTTATTGGATTAGTAATGCAGATGATACAGTTAAGATCAGTAACCCCGCCAGCAATGCTGATGAAGTCGCTTTGACCCATAATATCACTTTATTATCCACTCATTCGGCGTTGTTATTTAATGGCAAAGGAGCCCCTTTTTCAACTTCAGGTACTGCTATCACAAGCAATGCAGTGATTACCTTGTCTTTACCAGGAGAAACATCGCGTACGATCGCGGTGAATCCTGAAACCGGCTATGTGGTGGTGCAATGAACATTTTACGGGGTTTTCAGAGAGGCTTCACCCTGATTGAACTGGTATTTTTTATTGTTATCGTTGGTGTCGTAGCCGCTGGCATGGCATTGCCGTTTTCAACATTATTTGGTGAAACACATCATATTGATGAGCAAACGCGTGCCGTTCAATTAGCCAAAGAAGGCATGGAATTCGCTATTGGGCAAAAGCGTTTAAAGGGCTTTGCACTCTTGACAACAGGCTTGGTCATGTGCGGGCCAACGCCTTGTGTTGTTGGAAATAATACGTTAACCGTGACCGTTACAACGATTGATAGTAATTTCAAGCGTATTACCTCAATTGTCACGGGATCAGGCAACGCAACTCTCACTGCCATTGTGGGCAACTATTAGGAAGAGAAAGCAGAGTGTTTAAACAGCGCCGTTTAAAAAGACAAATGCTAGGGTTTACGCTGATTGAATTTATCATGGTAATAGTGATTATGGGGATCCTGTTTAGCTTGGGTGGAGCATTGCTCTCGCAAGGATTTCAAGCCACTTACTCGGGTATGGCTATCATCCGTGCTGATTGGCAGGCGCGCCTTTCATTCGAACGCATGAGCCGTGAATTACGGTTGATCCTTAACCAAAACTCTCTCAATATCAGCGTCCCTAATCAAATTACCTTCATTGATACAGCTGGTGAAAACATTACCTATGCCTTATCGGGAAATCAACTCGTGCGTAACAATAAACCCCTTGCCAGCGGGGTGAGTACTTTAAATTTTACCTATTATGACAGAAATCGGAATGTAATAAGCAGTGCTGCGCAAGCCTCGTTAGTACGCTTTATTGTTATTAACATGATTATCACTGAAGGCAACACCAACCACAGTTTTTATACAGGGATTAACCCCAGGAATTTACCTTAATGCAGCGACTACGTTTAAAAAATAATTTTACTCAACACCATGGCTTTTTAACTATAACTGCGGTTATTTTATTGGTGAGCGTGGCTGTGTTAACAAGCGCCCTGTTTTATATGTTTACTGCGAGTTCCCGCAGCAGCACAGATTTATTAACGTCTGTACAAGCATTGTATGTGGCAGAAAGCGGTTTGGAGACCGCTATTCAAGCGATTGCAGGCCCAAGCGTTGGCTCTCATATCAGCTGTGCTGCGGTCAATGGATATACCAATGTGGCCATTGGCGGCGGTGCGCCCGGCACTTACACATTGCAAGGAACTTTATCCGTTGCCAATTCTCCCGGCGCTTTAAGCAGCGCTATTAACAGTACAACTTCAATAATACCTCTTACCACGATTGCACCTTATAACGCAGCCGGCGGCCGCGTCATGATCGATCTCGAAGCAATCGATTATACGGGTGTTTCAAGCCTGGCAGCGGTTTGCGGCACAGCGCCTTGTTTGACGGGAGGATCGCGGGGGGCCGGCGGCACAACAGCCAGCAATCATGCTGCAGGCACAGGAGTTGGACAAAATGATTGTATGATCCGTTCCACAGGGACTGTGTCGACTGCAAACTTGAATAGTCAACGTACCGTCTATGTTTCTGTGCAAAACGATGAGGGATGGACAACGGGTCAAACCGATTCAGGCGACGAAATGATTATGCGCTGGAATGGAACGACCTTTGATCGGATTCTGCCTGCTCCCACTATTCCGGATACCCGCTTGTATGATATCAAGATGTTGTCTTACGTTGATGGCTGGATTGTAGGATCGCACGTAAAAGTTTCTGGCACGAATCAAGTAGTGCCTGAAATCCTGCATTGGAATGGGGCTCTATGGTCGCATGTGGTCCCCAGTGTTAGCAGCAGTATTAATTCCGATCTCTATGCTGTTGATTGTCTTTCCGCTGATGATTGCTGGGCGGTAGGACAAAAAAACAGCAACACATTATTGATTATGCGGTGGAACGGTTCTCAATGGACACGCTTTAGCCAAAGTGGAAACGCTCTCGATTTAAATCTCGATCTCTACGGTATTGATTGTGTTTCGACTAATGATTGCTGGGCAGTAGGACAAAAAACCTCAAACGGCAACAATGGTGATCTGTTATTTATGCACTGGAATGGCAGCAGCTGGTCTCAGGTAGCGCTCACGGGTGCTAACGTCAAGCAAGATTTGCGGGATGTATTTTGTATTAGCAGCAGTGATTGCTGGGCAGTGGGAGATAAACAAGGCTCTAACTCTGCTTTCACGCATTGGAATGGAAGCCAATGGCTCCAGGGCGCGGGAGATGCGTCTATTCCAAGCGGCGCTAATTTTCATGCCATTGAATGTTTAACAGGAAGTGATTGTTGGGCGGTGGGTGATTTCATTAACGGCGACACCTTAATCGCGTATTACAACGGTTCTATATGGTCGCGGGTAATCCCGGATAATTCCGTTCCCGATAACCGTGATTTACTCGATATTGATTGTCTGGCCTCCAACGACTGTTGGGCAGTCGGCGAAGGAGAAGGAGGAGATGTATTAACGGTTCACTGGGATGGGAGCGTTTGGTCGCGCATTGATACCACGAATGATTCTTCCACCTCGGATTTGGAAGCCATTGCTTTGCTGGGAGCTCAAGGAAGTCTTACTGCAGCCTGGCAAGAAGATTTTCATTAACAAATAACCAATCGGTGTGGCCAATACCTCTGGTGAAATCAGTGTGGATTTTAAGGGGTTTCTGCCAGGAAGGGCACTAACTGGACCCAATGGGGTAAATGCGGTAATTGCCAGAAATGCGTCAGGTTTCCGCGCAAAGGCGGCATACACACGGCATTTAAACTAGGTCAATCGCCTTAACTGTCAATAACGGTTCAGGTGCAGAACCTGGCGAAACCACTTAAGCAGAGTATAGCATTTGCCCACTTTTTTTACAAGTATGGCCTATCAAAATCAATAAGTTAGCATGATTCCGCCTTTTTTGAATGGTCGAGTCTGTCAACACTGCCCGCGGCGCGCCCTCTCCCCGCGCCTTCAGCGCGACCCTCTCCCACTGACGCGGGAGAGGGGATTTAATACCGCAAAATAGTGATCTTTCCCCTCTCCCGCTTGGCAGGGAGAGGGCGCGCTGCAGGCAATGTCACTATACAAGATTAGGGCTTAAATCCTGTTCAACCTCTTGCAGCGGTTTTTGAGCCCTTCTGGCGTAATCACTCACCTGGTCTTTATCGACCTTCCCCACGGCAAAATAGGCAGCCTCCGGATGCGCAATATACCAGCCGCAGACCGAAGCAGCCGGCCAGAGGGCAAAGCTCTCAGTCAAGCGCATATCGGCGTTATGCATGCAATCCAGGGCATCAAAGAGCAGGCGTTTAGTGCTGTGATCGGGGCAGGCAGGATACCCAGGTGCCGGCCGAATACCTTGGTATTGTTCTGCAATCAACCCCCCTGTATCGAATTTTTTCAATACTTCTTCACTGGCATAACCCCAATGATGAAGCCTCACTTCCCGATGCAAATATTCTGCAAACGCTTCAGCCAATCGGTCTGCTAATGCTTTGGTCATGATACTGTGATAATCATCTTCTGCATCGCGGTATGTGTTAGCTAATTCATCACAACCCAAACCAGCTGTGACGGCAAAAAAACCGATATAATCATTTATTCCCGTTTCCCGAGGGGCAATATAATCGGCTAAACATTTATTGGGAACAGCAGCTGATTTTAACGTTTGCTGGCGTAATTGCGGTGCAATAAAAAGGATCTCTTGGCGAGAGTCATCTGTATAAACAGCAATATCATCTTCATTAATTTGATTGGCGGGAAATAATCCCAATACCGCATTAGCTGTGAATAAACGATTATCAACGATGTGTTTAAGTAGCGTATTAGCGTCTTCAAATAAGCGCGTTGCTTCTACGCCAGCTGTTTTATCGGTCAAAATAGCGGGATACTTGCCGCGCAATTCCCATGCGTGAAAAAAAGGTGTCCAGTCGATATAGGGAAGCAGCGCTTCCAGAAGTTGAGATTGAATAACTTGAACGCCTATTGTTTTAGGACGAACGGGATGATAATGCTGCCACGCTATGTGGGGTTTATTAGCTCGTGCTGTTTCTATACTGACAAAGGCAGTTTGCTGGGTTTTACTTTCTATCCGTTCGCGGATAAGCACATAGTCTTTTTCTAATTGAGCAGAAAAATCGGCAATTTTATCCGGGTTTAAGAGAGCCGCCGCCACATTCACTACACGGGAAGCATCCGGTACATGAACAACCGGATTTTTGAGTTGTGGCGCTATTTTACAAGCAGTATGGGCTTTCGATGTGGTTGCTCCGCCAATTAATAACGGCAAAGTGATTTGTTGTCGTGTGATTTCTTCTGCAACGTGTACCATCTCATCTAATGAAGGCGTAATCAAACCGCTTAAGCCAATCAAATCCGCTTTTTCTTTTAGCGCTGTTGCCAAAATAGTTTCACAAGGTACCATGACGCCTAAATCGATCACTTCATAATTGTTGCATTGCAATACCACTGCTACAATATTTTTGCCGATATCATGTACATCGCCTTTAACGGTGGCCAAAACGATCTTACCTCTATGCTCCCTTTTTTTAGGATTTTTTGCTTTCTCTGCTTCAATAAAAGGTATCAAATGAGAAACGGCTTGTTTCATCACGCGTGCACTTTTTACCACTTGAGGCAAAAACATTTTACCTTCTGCAAATAAATCGCCGACAATATTCATGCCGTCCATTAGCGGCCCTTCAATTACATCCAGGGGATGGCTCAGCGTTTGTCTGGCTGCTTCGGTATCTTCAATGATGTAATCTGTAATGCCATGAATCAGGGCATATGATAAACGATCTTCTACGGTTTTATCACGCCAGGCTTGTTTCTTGACATCTTCTATGGGGCAGGTTTTGGTTTGGGCATACATTTGTGCCAATGACAGCAATGCTTCGGTAGCATCAGGTTTTCTGTCAAACAACACATCTTCGATAGCTTCCAATAAGGGTTTGTCAATGTCTTCATAAACGGTAATCTGACCCGCATTAACAATTCCCATATCCATGCCGGCTTTAATAGCATGATATAAAAACACTGAATGCATCGCTTCTCGCAGGGCGTTGTTGCCGCGAAATGAGAAAGAAAAATTACTGACACCGCCGCTTATCAAGGCATGGGGACATGTTGCTTTAATGACTTTGAGAGCTTCAATAAAATCGAGTCCATATCGATTGTGTTCTGCGATCCCGGTTGCAACCGCAAAAATATTCGGATCAAAAATAATATCACAGGGATTAAAATCCAGTTTTTCACGTAACAGTTGATAACAGCGTTGACAGATAGCGATTTTGCGTTCTGCACTATCAGCTTGTCCTTTTTCATCAAAGGCCATGACAACCACGGCAGCGCCGTATTGTTGTGCTTTGCGCGCCTGAGATAAAAATAGCGCTTCACCTTCTTTTAAACTGATAGAGTTGACGATCCCTTTGCCTTGAATATTTTGAAGTCCGGCTTCGAGGATCTCCCATTTGGAAGAGTCTAACATAATAGGAACGCGGCAAATATCAGGCTCTGCTGCAATTAACCGCAGGAAATGTACCATCGCTGTCTTGGAATCAAGCATTCCTTCATCCATATTGATATCGATGATTTGTGCACCGTTTTCTACTTGCTGACGGGCAACCTGAAGTGCTGCATTATAATCGTTGGCTTTAATTAATTTTGCAAAATGGGCTGAGCCTGTCACATTCGTACGTTCACCGATATTCACGAATAATAAATCGGGTGTTATGGTTAACGGTTCTAATCCGCTTAAGCGGCAATGCGGGGCGATGTAAGGTCGTTTGCGAGGCGAAACAGTGACTATCCGTTTTTTAATAGCGCGGATATGATCGGGCGTTGTGCCACAGCAGCCGCCCACGATATTGATTAAGCCGCTATCAGCAAATTCACCGATGATGGTTGCCATTTCTTGCGGTGTTTGATCATAAGCGCCAAATTCATTAGGCAAACCCGCATTAGGGTAAGCGCTGATGAAAGTATCAGCCATTGCGCTCAATTCTGCAATATGAGGACGTAATTGAGCTGCACCTAATGCACAATTAAACCCAATACTCAAAGGTTTGGCATGCGCCACAGAATGCCAAAAAGCGGTAACGGTTTGTCCTGATAACGTTCTGCCGCTCGCATCAGTAATCGTGCCAGAAATAAGGAGCGGAATATCTAAACCGGTTTTCTCACAATATTGAAAATAGGCATAGATAGCGGCTTTGGCATTGAGCGTATCAAAAACAGTTTCAATTAAGAGAAAATCAGCGCCTCCCATTATTAACCCGTGGATAGCTTCTTGATAGGCATTGGAGAGCGTATCAAAAGCAATATTACGAAATTCAGGCCGATTGACATCCGGCGATAAAGTAGCAGTTCGATTGGTAGGCCCTAAGGTACCTGCAACAAAAGCGGGTTTCCGGTGTGTTGTGGTGTAAGCATCTGCAACTGATCTGGCTAAAGCGGCCCCTTTTTCATTTAATTCAAAAGCTAAATCCGATAAACCATAATCGGCTTGTGAAACGGCGGTGGAGTTAAAAGTATTGGTCGTGATGAAATCAGCGCCTGCTTCCAGATAAGCACGGTGAATAGCAGCAATGATATCGGGGCGTGTTAACGTCAGCAGATCGTGATTGCCTTTCAGCGATTTTGGATGAGAGGTAAAACGATCAGCACGATAATCCGCTTCGCTTAATCGATGTTCTTGTATCATCGTACCCATCGCACCATCGAGCAGAACAATACGTTCTTCCAAGAGGGCAGTAAATGCCTGACGAATGGCTTGAAAATCAGCGTTACTTTTCACTAAAGACAGCCTTGTTTTTGCGTGTAGCATTTTAAACAAGCAGATTAATAAATGCCAGTATGCATCAAGGGTTTTTGCGATTATCGTATTTTTTCACGCCAGGCACCCCATCTTTCTGATCATAGTAGTAATCGCATTTAACGCATTGAATATATTCTTCACCGGATTCTTTCCGATATAAAGCAATCGTATCGATAGCATGACATTTCGGGCAAATAGCGCCGGCGATAAAGCGTTTTGTAAGGGGTCGAGTGTTTTGATTTGACATGTTGTGCAGCATAACAAAAAGGAAAGGGGTGGAAAACCACCCCTCCCAGGCCTTACGTGGACAATCCATGCCCACTTTGCGCATCCTTGCGGCATCCCTGCACTACATCCATGTAAGCAGATCCCTTTGCAACTTACTGTCTGGATGAATCATCCTTAAGTAAGCCTTCTTCCCTAAAAAATTATCCCTTAATCGTTGACAACATCCTGTTATCAAACGCTCTTTCGAGCTGATGCTTGCACACCATTTCTGTGGCCTCGCTAACACTCTAGTCTTAGTGAAAATGAGAGACAAGGTGCTGTTTTCCCAGAAAAATAGGCAAGCAGAATTTGTCAGAATAATGACGCTTAAATAAAAGAACTACATATACATCGTGTTAGCAGGTAAAGTTTTTTGTAAGGCTTGATAATACCTTTAAAAAGAGGAGTAAAGCGCACAGAAATTTGAGAGATAGCTTACAAGAAGTATAGGCATTGTTACTCATCTGCGCCCGTTCAATTGTATTCTTTTTTTCCATTTTTGCCTTGTTTAGTCACATTGTCAGTGGTAGAGTGAAAGCTGCTTAGGGGAGCTTTTTGCTGAGAGGCTCATTAATTTTAGGGGCTGTTGACAATTCGCTAGGGCGAGGTGGAATTCATTGATTTTTGAGTACCGAAGCGCAGCATATATAGGCATATGTGAGCATCGGCACACAG